>NZ_JBEXPJ010000041.1:0-63638 GCF_040611995.1 Lentzea sp. NPDC006480 | reverse complement strand
GTTCGTTGGTAGTACTTGCAGACGCCAGTCGGGCTACTTGATCTCGAAGCTCTGGCCGTAGACCTTCCACTTCAGCGGTGTCTTCAGGTCGAAGTTGCCCGCCTTGAGCCACACGCGCTGCGCCGTGTCGACCCGAGTGGTGTTCTCGTGCTCGGGCTCCTGCTTCATGGCCCACACGCGGGCGTCCATGAAGGCGTTGAGCCACGTCGTCTCGTTGCCGCCCTGCGACGGCGGCTTGGCCTTGCCCAGCGCGCGCTTGCGGATGCTGGAGAAGCTCAGCCGGTCGCCACCGTCGCCGTGCATGACGATCGCGTCGTAATAGGCGAACTGGCCCAGGGCGCGCACGCCGTCGGCCTTGCCCTGCTTCAGGGCCGGGTTGAAGTAGACCCGGTCGCGTTCGGACTCCTGTGCCGCCTTGAACGCCGAGTCCTTGGCCGCGGTCTTCCAGTCCGAGGTGTAGTTGGGGTCGAGACCGGAGTGCGAGTCGGTACCGTTCACCTTGCGCAGTGCGGGGAGGTACTTCGCCAGCACGTTGCCCGGCTTGCGCTGCTGATAGAGCTCGACCAGGTCGAGCATGTCGCCGGTGCCGCTGCAGAACCCGATGATGCCCGCTGTGTAGCCGCGGCCGTCGTCGATGTCCTCGATGTAGCCGAACTGGCTCTTCCAGTCCAAAGTGGAGTTTTCCGCGCTGGACACGATCTGCATCGCGATGTCCTTGAGGCGCGGGTCGTCCAGGTCGGCGGCTTGGGCCGTGGACGCGGTCGTGGTGATCAGTGCGACGCACGCGAGAAGCGCGGCCGCCATGCGACCAGAGAGTTTCACGGATTTCCTCCGGGGCCAGAAGTCGGTGTGTCCCGGGCGGCAGTGAGGCAACGGTAAGGGGCCTGGACCTTTGCCGACAAGAGGGGTTACCGGAGTGCGCATCAGGCGGCGTCGCTGTTGGTGCTGTCGGTAGAATCCGTTGCGCCACAAGCGTTTTCATCGGTAACGCATGTTACTGGAATCGGCTGGAAAGGAAGAGGGGCGCCCCGCTCGGAGCGCCCCTCTTCCGTCTGTGTCAGCCGATCAGCTAGTTGATCGTGTAGCTGTCGCCGTAGACCTTCCACTTCAGCGGCGTCTTCAGGTCGAAGTTGCCGGCCTTGAGCCACACGCGCTGCGCGGTCTCGATGCGGGAGACGTCCTCGTGGGCCGCTTCCTGCTTCATGGCCCACACGCGGGCGTCCATGAAGGCGTTGAGCCAGGTCTTCTCGTCGCCGCCCTGTGACGGCGGCTTGGCCTTGCCGAGCGCGCGCTTGCGGATGTTGCTGAAGCTGGTCTTGTCGCCACCGTCACCGTGCACGACGATCGCGTCGTAGTAGGCGAACTGGCCCAGGGCGCGCACGCCGTCGGCCTTGCCCTGCTTCACGGCCGGGTTGAAGTACACGCGGTCGCGCTCGGACTCCTGCGCCGCCTTGAACACGGAGTCCTTGGCCGCGGTCTTCCAGTCCTTGGTGTAGTTGGGGTCCAGGCCGGAGTGCGAGGACGTCCCGTTCACCTTGCGCAGTGCGGGGAGGTACTTCTCCAGCACGTTGCCCGGCTTCTTCGTCTTGTACAGCTCGACCAGGTCGAGCATGTCACCGGTACCACTGCAGAACCCGATGATGCCGGCCGTGTAACCGCGGCCGTCCTTGATGTCCTCGATGTAGCTGAACTGCGACTTCCAGTCCAAAGAGGAGTTCTCCGCGCTGGACACGATCTGCATCGCGATGTCCTTGAGGCGCGGTTCGTCGAGGTTGGCCGCCGAGGCGGTGCCGACCGTCGTGGTGAAGAGTGCGGCGCACGTCAGCAGTGCGGCCGCGATGCGACCAGTGATTTTCACGGATTTCCCTCCGGGGCAGGGATGTTGGGGTCCCGGGCGGCGTGTAGACGAAGGTAAGGGGTCCATACCTTTATTGGCAAGAGGGTTTACTATTTCGCGAAACGGACATATGGTCGCAAGGTGGGGCATTCCGGCGGAAACGAGTGCCCTGCAAACGTTTCCGCCGGAAACTGGTCTAGCGGATCTCGAAGTACTGGCCGTAGACGTGCCACTGGAGAGGTGTCTGAAGGTTCAACTTGCCCTCGTTCAGGAACCTGCGCTGGGCCGTGTCGACCCGGCTGGTGTCCTCGTGGGCGGGTTCCTGCTTCATCGTCCAGACGCGTGCGTCCAGGAACGCGTGCAGCCACTGCCGCTCGTCGCCGCCCTGCGCGGGTGGGCGGGCGCCGGAGTTGAGCGCGCGTTGCCGGATGGACGAGAAGTCCAGGTCACCCCAGCCGTCGCCGTGCATGACGATCGCGTCGTAGTAGATGAACTGGCCCAGCGCCTGCACACCGTCCTGCTTGGCGCGGGTGACGGCCGGGTTGAAGTAGACGCGGTCGCGTTCGTGCTCCTGCGCGCTCTGGAACGTGCCGTCCTGCGCCGCGGTCTCCCAGTCGTGCTGGAAATTCGGGTCGAGGCCGTCGTGGGACGGCGTGCCGTTGACGCGCTCCAGTGCGGGGAGGTACTGCTGCAGGACGTTGCCCGGCTTCCAGTCGCGGTAGAGGCGGACCAGGTCGAGCATGTCGCCGGTGCCGCTGCAGAAGCCGATGATGCCCGCGGTGTAGCCGCGGCCGTCGTCGATGTCCTCGATGTAGCCGAACTGGGCGCGCCAGTCCAATGAGGAGTTCTCCGCGCTGGACACCAGCTGCATGGCGATGTCCTTGAGGCGCGGGTCGTTCAGGTCCGCGGCCTGGGCGGTGGCGGGGGTGATCAGTGCGGCCGCGCAGAGAAGTGTTGCGGCAGCGCGTGTAAACGTCTTCATGTCGCTCCGTCCGATGCAGGGATCGGCGGCGACGCAGGGAGGACCGTAGCGTGGGAGCGGTTGCACGACAAGGGGGCGGGCGGAACCCGGTCGAAACCCCGCTGTTACGGCACGGTCAAGCCGGCAGCGGAGGATCTCGGCGAAGGTGTTCGCCCCGAACCACTTTCGTCGCAAGCAAAAGGCTCCCGGCCGTGCTGGCCGGGAGCCCTTTGGCATCCTAAGAGGACTTACAGGAACTGGCCGCCACGAGTGACGGCGCCGTAGGCGTCCACGATGCCGTGACCGTAGAAGCCGTTGAACTTCGAGTCACCCTCGCAGGTGGCGTCGAACTCCGGCGTGCGGCCCACGTTCACGTACGAGACGGTGCGCGGGTTCGGGCAAGCCCGCTGGATGGCGGTCTTGTAGAGCACCTTCTCGACCTTGTCCGGGTCCATGGTCAGACCGGGGCGGCCCTTGTCCTTCTTGCCGTACTGGCTGACGATCAGCGCGGCGACACCAGTGGCGTGCGGGGCGGCCATCGAGGTGCCCTGCAGGAACTGGTAGTAGCCGACCTTGTCGCCCTGGACTTCCTTCTTCACGCCCGCCGCGAGTCCGGCCGGGGTGATGTTGCCGGCCGCGTCGATGTTGCCGTCGGCGAGAGCGACGTTGCGCGGGTAGGTCGACAGGATCAGGTTCTCGTTGGTGCGGTACCACGGCGTGCCGAAGCCGTCGCGGAAGTAGCCGCCCGGTGCGGAGATCGCGGTCTGCTCCAGGCCGTAGTTCGAGTAGTCGGCCTTGGCGGTCGACGGGCCCAGAGACGAGACCGAGATGACGTGGTTGCCCTCGGTCGGCAGGTTGAGGCAGGTGGCGTTGTCGACCGGACGCGGGCGGTTGTGGCCCGGCGGGTAGTTCGGGCTCACGGTGTCCTGGCGCGGCTTGCCCAGGTCCTCGTGGTTGTTGCCGCCGGCGCCGATCAGGGTGACGCCCTTGCGGTGCGCGTAGTTCAGGGCGCGCTGCACGGACGCGATGATCGTGCGCTGCTCCAGCTGCTCCTCAGCCGTGGCCGTGGAGTCGTTGATGCAGTTCATGTACCACGGGTCGACGTAGAACGACATGTTGATGACGTCCAGGCCGATGTCGGCGCCGTAGGTGAGCGCGTCGACCACGGGCTGCAGGAAGAACGAGCCTGCGTCCTGGCCGCCGCGGATGTTCACCAGCGAGACGTTCGGCGCGACGCCGGAGATGCCGAAGCCGTTGGCAGCGGCGCCGATGGTGCCGGCGACGTGCGTGCCGTGGCCGCCGTCGTCCCAGTTCGCCGGGTCGACGCAGCCGCGGAACTCGCAGGGGCCGTCGAACTCGCCGCCGTCGGAGTCGTTGGGGATGTCGACGGTGAAGTTGCGCGAGAGCTCGTTGTTGAAGTTCGGCGCGATGTCCGGGTGCGTGCCGTCCACACCCGTGTCGAGAATGCCGACGTACACGCGCTTGTCACCGGCCTGCTTGGCCCGCGCGATGTTCGAGCGGACGAGGTTCAGGCCCCACAGGTCGCCGTCGAGCGGGTCCATGCCGGCGGTCGACTTCGACTCGGCAGGGGCCTTCTTGGCCTCGGTGGTGGTGTTCTCCTTCTCCACGTTGTCGCGCTTGGCCTTCTCGGCCTTCGCGACGGGTGCGTGACCGATCGGTTTCGTCCGAGCGGCACCGACGATGTCCTTCGACGCGGACACCTGCTCCACGAACCCGTTCGCTGGCGCCTTGACGGTCAGCACGCCGATCGCCTTGTTGTCCCGGACGACCTCACCGCCCGCCTTGTGCACGGCGTCGATCGCGAAGTCGCGGTTGCCCGGGTCCTCGATCAGGACCGTGTACTCGGTGTCCTGCTGGCCCGCGGACGAGGCCGGCGCGGCCCCCGCCGCCGAAGTACCCGCTGCGATCAGCGACACCGTTGCCGCCACCGCCATCACGGTTCTGCGCGTTCTCACCTAGCTGTCTCCTCACACCCGGTCAGGGCTGGATCCAACAACACGGTGCGGCCCCCGATTGCCGCCCAAGCTGGACACACTGACACGAAATTACGCCAGGCATCAGCGCCTTTCGTACGGAATCGAACTGTAGTCAGCCGGAAGCGGAGCGTGATGTTATGAGAAGAAATCTTGACTTAACAACATTCAAGCGATGAACTCCGCGTTTATGCGAAGACGGGTAATGGCATCGTCGGCGTGCCTGCTCTTTCTTGTCTCTGCCTGCGGTGACGCAGGTCAGGGCTCTCCGACGCTGCCCGCGCGTGGCCCCAAACCAATCGTCGGGGTAATCCTGCCCGACCGAACGACTTCCACGCGCTGGGAAGAACAAGATCGGCCCCTGCTCACGCAGGCGTTCAACTACGCGGACATCGAACCGTTCATGGAGAACGCGGAGGGCGACGAGGCGAAGTTCGCCCAGATCGCCGACGAGATGATCCGCCGCAAGGTGAAGGTCCTGATGATCACGCCGTTGTCGGCGGCGGGCGGGCTCGCGGTCCAGAAGAAGGCGAAAGCCGCGAACATCCCGGTCATCGACTACGACCGGGTGACGCTCGGCGGTCAGGCGGAGTACCACGTCGGCTTCGACAGCGTGAACGTCGGCCAGCTCCAGGCCGACGGTCTGATGGACTGCCTCGGCAACAAGCCGGGCGCCCAGATCATCGAGATCGAGGGCGCGCCGACCGACCACAACGCCACGCTGTTCACGCAGGGCCAGAAGTCGCGGCTGTCGTCCAAGTACGACAGCGGCGCGCTGAAGCTCGTGAAGTCGCAGCCGGTGGCCGACTGGAACAACGAGCTCGGCGGCCAGCTGTTCGAGCAGATCCTCAACGACAACGCGGGCAAGGTCGACGGCGTGGTCGCGGCCAACGACGGTCTGGCCGGCGCGGTCATCGGGGTGCTCAAGAAGAAGAACCTCGCGGGCAAGGTCCCGGTCACCGGGCAGGACGCCACTGTGGACGGTCTGCGGGCCGTGCTGCGCGGCGACCAGTGCGTCACCGTCTACAAGCCGGTGCGCGACGAGGCGGAAGCGGCGGCCAGGCTCGCCATCGCGGTCGCCCGCGGTGACCTCGACGGTGCGGACGACCTCGCCACCGGCAACCTGCGTGATCCGGTCGCGCGGCGCGACATCAAGTCGGTGCTGCTCGGCGCGACGTTGATCAAGAAGGACTCGGTGCGGACGCTCGTGACCGAGGGCATCGTCAAGCCGCAGGAACTGTGCGCGGGCGACCTCGCCCAGGCGTGCGCTCAGCAGGACATTCTCGGAGGGTGACCAGATCCCGTCACGGCCTGTCGTGATCCGGCAGGTCGTGACGTCCCGAGATGAACTCCTGCACCGCGATCTTGGCGCGGATGATCGGCTGCCGGATCCGCGCCTCCCTGCGGTATGCCCGCGTGAGCTTGCGCGAGCCCTCGGGATAACGCCAGCGTGCCCACGGCGAACCCGGCCGGGCCAGCCGCACGGCGCCCACGGCGGGCACCACCGGGACCAGCAGGCCGAGCAGCCCGGTCCAGATCTTTCCCTTGAGCAGCGCCACGATCGCGAAGCACAGGTTCACCCCGATCGCGAGCAGCCTCAGCGTGAACGGCTCGCTCGGCGTCGTCTCCGGGTTGAGCTGCAGCACCTCGTCGTAGCCGAGGGGGCGCGCGCCGAGCAGGAACGTGCCGGTCAGGCCGATGGCGAGGAAAACCGCGTCAACGGACAGCCGCCCGGCCTTCATCCAGTAGACGTCCCGCAGGTGCAGGATCAGCGCGAACTCGTCCAGCACGAGTGCCGCGCCCACGCCCAGGCCCGCCGCGGCCGCCAGGCGCGCGCCGTGCAGGTCGTCGGGGATCACCAGGTTGGTGACGCTCGACAACAGCAGCAGCACAGTGCCGAACACGACGTGGTGCACGTGCGTGTCGCCGTGCACGATGTTGCGCGGCCACCAGCGCACCTTCGCCCTGATCAACCGCACGCTGATGCGGATGAACACGAACGTGGTCACCAAGCCGACGAAGAAGAAGAGCAGTCGTTCGCTGCCGGTCAAGCACGGCCCCCTGGGTCAACGACCCTCCAGGTTACCGGTTGCCGTGGTGGTGGATGCCGCCCTCGACGTTCCCGATCTGGAACACGGTGCCGTTCACGACGCCTTCGGTCTTGTTGACGAACTTCTTGCGAGCCCCGCGGTCGTCCTTCGGCCCCGGCGAGGGGGTGGCTTCGCGCAAGATCTTCTGGACGAGTGTGTGCAGGCCGTGGGCGACGTGCGGCGCGATCGAGACGGTGATGGAGATCGACGGCTGCTCGGGCACGAGTACCTCCGCGTGCTCATTTGGGGTCTCACGATAGCAGTGAGATCGAGTGCTCGACTGCGAGCGGGGCGTCGTGGTTGACTGTCTATGGTCGTACGTTTTCGTGTTCGTGTCCCACGCTCGCGGAAGCGAAGTTGGTGAGCGTGTGGTGTCTCCAGGTTCCGGAGAGAACGCCGCTCGTCGGCTTGACCCGGTGGTCGCGAGCGCGATCCGGCACCTGTTAGAGGAGAAGTAGCAAGATGGCAGTACAGGGCACCGTCAAGTGGTTCAACGCGGAGAAGGGCTTCGGCTTCATCTCCCCCGACAACGGTGGCGCCGACGTGTTCGTCCACTACTCGGAGATCCAGGCGAACGGCTACAAGTCGCTCGAGGAGAACCAGCGGGTCGAGTTCGAGATCGGTCAGGGCCAGAAGGGCCCGCAGGCCCAGGGCGTTCGCGCCGTCTGAGTCTGACTGGTCAGCACATCTGATCAAGACAAGCCGCCTGTCCACTATTGGACAAGCGGCTTTGTCGTATCTTGTGCCCGATTGATCGCGATCAGTAGCTTCGGGCGCATGGGGAGACTGTTCGTAGCAGCGCTGTTGCTCTTCGTGGCCGGGTGCTCTGCTGGTGAGAACGCGGTTCCCGGCGGCGGCAAGATCGGCGCGCTGCTCGCCAAAGCGCCCGTTTACACAGGTCAGGTCACACCTGGCTCGGCGGTGGACCGCATCCGCAAGCGCGGCAAGCTGCTCATCGGCGGCTCCCAGGACGCCCCGTTGCTCTCGCAGCTCGACCCGATCAGCGGTGAGCTCACCGGGTTCGACGCCTACCTCGGCAAGCTGCTGGCGAAGTACCTCGTCGGCGAGCCGTCGACGGAGCTGCTGAGCGCCACCTCGGAGACGCGCGAACCGTTGCTGGCCAACGGGACCGTCGACGTGATCATCCAGACCTACACGATCACGCCGGCCCGCCGGGAACGGGTGGCGTTCGCCGGGCCGTACTACCGGTCCGGCCAGTCCATCGCGGTGCGCAAGGGCACGGCCGGTATCACCAAACCCGCCGACCTGGCGGGGAAGACGGTGATCGTCGGCGCGAACACCCCCGGTGTGAAAGCGGTGCAGGACGTGGCTCCGACCGCGAACATCGTCGAGTTCGGCTCGGATCCCGAGTGCCTGACCGCGTTGAAGCAGGGCCGGGGCGAGGCTTACGTGCAGGACCAGGCGATTCTCGTGGCCGACGCGTCGAAGGACAGCGAGCTGCAGCTGGTCGGCGAGCCGTTCACCGAGGACCCGTACGGCATCGGCATCAAGCACGGCGACGCGGAGTTCCAGCGGTTCGTCGACGACTGGCTGCGCGAGATCGGGAAGTCCGGGCTGTGGCAGGACGTCTGGAAGCAGACGATCGGCACCGTGGTCACCGGCGACGCCCCGTCGCCACCCGCGATCGCCTCATGAGCCTGGTCCTCGAAGGCTTTCTGAACACCGTCGCGCTGACCCTGCTGTCGTTCGCCGCAGCGCTGGTCGTGGGGCTCGTCGTCGCGGTGCTGCGGATCGTGCCGGTGCCGCTGCTGCGGGGCGTCGGCGCGGTCTACGTCGAGGTGTGGCGGAACATCCCGTTGCTCGCGTGGCTGGTGCTGTTCGTGTTCGGGCTGCCCGAGGTGGGCGTGAAGATGCCGTTGTTCTGGACGGCTTTCACGGCGATCGCGCTGTACGAGGCAGCTTTCGTGGCGGAAGCGCTGCGGTCGGGGGTCAACTCCGTGGCAGCGGGCCAGGGTGAGGCCGCACGGGCGTTGGGGCTGTCGTTCGGGCAGTCGTTGCGGCACGTGGTCCTGCCGCAGGCTTCGAGGCGCGTTGTGCAGCCGTTGGCGAACATCGCGATCGCCCTGACCATGGCCACCGCGCTGGCCGGTGTCGTCGGTGTCGTGGACATGACCCGTGCGGCGCAACGGATCAACCTGGAGCTGGCCCAGCCGTTGCTGGTCTTCACCGGGGTCGGGCTCTGCTATCTGGTGCTGGCCGCGGGGATCGGGTTCGGCGCGCGGGTGCTGGAACGGCGGCTGGCCTGATGTTCGACGCTCCTGGACCCCGTTTCCGGCGCCGGGTCTTCTGGGTCTCGGTGGTGTCCGCGCTGGTGCTCGCCGGCCTGGTGGCGTCGGGGCTGCGGCAGTTCGCCTCGAACGGACAGCTGGACCCAGTTCGGTGGAGGCCGTATCTGACCTGGCCCGTCTGGCGTTATCTGCTCGGGGGCCTGTGGTCGACGGTGGTGGCGGCGTTCGCGACGGGGGTGCTGGCGATGGCGGGTGGGTTGCTGCTCGCGTTGCGGCCCAACCGGTTCACCCGCGCCTACGCCGAGGTCATGCGCACTGTTCCGGTGCTGCTGCTGGTGTACGTGATGCTGTTCGTGCTGCCGTCGTTCGGCGTGAACCTGCCGCTGTTCTGGAAGCTCGTGGTGCCGCTGGCGTTGTCGCACGCGGCTTCCTGCGCGGTGATCTTCCGGGCGGGGGTTTCATCGGTCGATCCAGGTCAGCGCGAGGCGGGGTTGTCGCTCGGCATGCCGGACGGGGTGGTGACGCGGTTCGTGGTGCTGCCACAGGCCGTGCGGCACATGACGCCGTTGCTCGTGACGCAGGCTGTCAGCCTGTTGAAGGACACCTCGCTGGGATATGTCGTGTCGTACGCGGAGTTGTTGTTCAACGGGCGGGTGCTCGCGAACTACAACGGTCTGCTGATCCAGACCTTCATCGTCGTGGCGTTCATCTACTTGGTGGTCAACCTGGCGTTGTCGAGGCTGGCCCACCGGCTGGAGGCTGGTCGTGCCCGAACTGCTCGCTGAGGTCACGCGCAACGGGTTCGTGGAGAGCCTGCACCACGGCTCGGTCGTCGGCCTGCTGCCGTCCGGTGAGACCGGCGTGTCCATTGGGGCGGTGGGGGATCCGGTGCTGCCGCGGTCGTGCATGAAACCGTTCCAGGCGCTCGCCTGCTTGTCCGCCGGGGCTCCGTTGGCCGGTCCCGCGCTGGCGATCGCGGCCGGGTCGCACACCGGGGAGAACCGGCACGTCGAGCTGGTGATGCAGCTGCTCGGCGGGCTGCCCGTGGGGTTGTTGCGGTGCCCGGCTTCCTGGCCGGAGGACGAGGAGACGCGGCAACGTCTGACGGAGCCGTCGCGGGTGCGGATGAACTGTTCGGGCAAACACGCGGCGATGCTGGCGGCGTGCGTGGCGGCGCGGTGGCCCACCCAGACCTATTTGGAGCCAACGCATCCGTTGCAGCAGCTGGTGTTGCGGACGGTGGAGCAACTTTCCGGCGAGCCCGTCGCGCACACGGCGGTCGACGGTTGTGGTGCGCCCGTGTACGGGTTGTCGTTGCACGGCTTGGCGCGCGCTATGCAGGGCCTGGTGCGCACGCCGGTCGCCGACGCGATGCGGGCGTTTCCCGAGTACGTCGGGGGAACTGGGCACGTGAACACCCTGGTGATGCAGCTGCTGCCGGGCGTGGTGGCCAAGGGCGGCGCGGAGGGTGTGCTGGTGCTGGCGACGGCGGCCGGGCACGCGGTCGCGGTGAAGGTGCTCGACGGAAATCCTCGTGCTACCACGGCGATCGGGCTCACGGCACTGGCGGCGCTGGGCTACGACGTGTCACCGGCCAAGGAGCACCTGTCCGTGCCGGTGCTGGGAGGCGGCCAGGTCGTCGGCGAGGTGCGGGTGGTTTTCTAGTACGGCCCCGCGTACTCGTCGGGGGCGTTGAGCAGGCCGAGCTGCTGCATGACGGTCGTGGTGTCGCCGTAGACGCGTTCGCAGACCAGGACGTCCTTCTCGAAGATGAAGAAACCGACCATTCTCACCTTGAAGGTCTTGTTCGTCGGTTGTTCACCGAGGAGGCTGCCCAGGTGCGTTCCCGACAGTTCGAACTCGACGACCACGGCGTCATCGGCGTGGTGGACCTCGATGACCTTGTTGCACTGGTCCGGGAACGTCTCGCGGGTGCGCTGCCAGTACGCCCGAACCTCGTCCACGCCGTCGAGCACCTGGCCGGACGCCATGATCTCGTACCGCGGGTGCGGAAACGTGTTCAGGGAGGTGTCGAAGTCGAAGTCGTTCTGGCATTCCATGTGCTCCAGGACGATCGCCTCGCGCAGCGCTCTGAGCGCCTTCGATTCGGTCATGCCGGCCGAGCCTCCTACGTACGCCGTACGTCGCAGGGAAGCTACTCCACGTCGTATGGTCTCCGCCAGTGTCCTCCTCACGCGAACCGCTGACCCGTGCCCGCATCGTGGATGCGGCGGTGCGGTTGATCGAACGCGAGGGCGTGGAGGCCGTCTCGATGAGGCGCCTGGCCGCAGAACTGGGCGCGGGCACAATGTCGCTGTACAACCACGTGCCGAACAAGGCAGTGCTGGTGGATCTCGCGGCCGAGCGGATCATGGCCGAGGCGCGGCCGTACCGCGTGGACAGCGACGACTGGCGTGATCACATCCGGGCGCACGCGCGTGCGGTGCGGGAGCTGGCGCGGCAGCACCCCCGTGCGTTCGTGATGCTGGCGACGCGGCGGCTGAGCAGCCAGGCCGGGTTCATGACCATCGAGGCGGCGCTGCGGAACATCGAGCGCGCCGGCTTCCGGGGCAAGGTCGCCGTCGGGATGATGCGGGCGATGGTGTCCTACTTGCTGGGCACGCTGATGAGGGAGGTCGCGACGTCGCCGGAGCTGGGCGGGATCGCGTTGTCGCCCTACGAATCGGTCGACATGTCCGCGTTCCCGTTGTCGGCAGAGGTGGTCGACGAGCTGGGGACCTACGACCACGATCACGAGTTCGAGTTCGGTCTCGAACTCATGATCGCGGCCTTGGAGCGTTACCAGGAAGAGCCATGAACGGCTCTTTCGTGGACCTGAGGTCCGTGAAAGAGCCGTTCATGTTCAGCAGGTGATCTTCAGGTCACCCCAGTTCGCGTGGTCGTAGGACTTGCCGTTGCCGCCGTCGGTGACGATCAGCCGCGTGACCGTCGCTCCGGAGACGTTGGCCTCCAACGACTTCGCCGGGTCCGTGCCGGTGACCGGGCCGCTGTCGAACACCTTCTTGTTGTCGGCCCACACCTCGTAGGTCACGAGGCTCAGCGGGTTGACCTTGTTGTCCTGGATGCCGATGGTCGCGGTGACCTTCGAGCAGTTGCCGCCGGTGTAGTACTCGATGTGCGCCGGGGCGTGGGTGCCGAGGCCCTTGGCGAACACCTGGCCGCGGATCTTGATCGGGCCGCCGTCACCCTGCTTGGCCTCGCCGTTGGTGGTGTCGATCTCGACGGGGCCGTGGCCGTTGGCACTGCGCAGCCACTTCAGGTCGCTGACGAAGAGCTCGCCCTTCGGGGCCGCGCCGGGTACCAGTGCCTCGGCGGCGTACTGCCTGGTCACCGGGTTGTTCTCGTGCGGGCTGTGGAAGGTGAAGCTCGCGTTGATCGGGAACCGGCCTGCTTGCGCGGTCGCCGGGACGTCGACCCGCCAGGTGGTCCTGAAGGACTTCTGGCCGGGCAGGATCGCCCTGAAGCTCGACGTCGTGGCCTTCGCGGTCCAGCCCTGCGGGACCTGCAGCGTGGCCTGGACCAGGGCGATCGGGAGGCGGCCGGTGTTGGTCACCGACGTCGTGTAGGTGACGGACTTGCCGGGCTGCACGATCGGGAGCGCGCCGGGGTAGAGGACCTCGCCGTCGGCGGCGGTGGTGATGGCGGGCGGGTAGAGGAACCAGTCGTTCGCCGCGCTGACGCGGAACATCGCTGAGCCGTGCGGCGGGAGGGCGGCGCTGATCTCGTCGGCGGAGTGCGTGGTGGTCTTGGTCCAGAGGTCGCGGACCTTGTAGCCACCGGCTTTGGCGAGGCCGAGTTCCGTCGCGGTGACGGACATGTTGGCGGCGCTGTCGTTCTCGTTGAACAGCAGCACGGCCTTGTCACCGTTGCTGAGCGGCTTCACGAGGACGTAGTTGCCGCCCTGGTTGCGGATCACCTTGCCCTGCACGCCGAGCTTGTCCTGGTTGACGGCGATGACCTCGCGGTTCTCCAGGATCTCGAACGTCTCCGGGGTGACCTTGCGCAGGTCGGCGCCGATCAGCAGCGGTGCGGCCATGATCGACCAGAGGCTGAAGTGGCTGCGGTACTCCAGGTCCGACATGCCGCCGTTGCCGACCTCCAGCATGTCCGGGTCGTTCCAGTGGCCGGGGCCCGCGTAGTCGGCGAGCTCCATGTTGCGCTTGGCGATCGACACCATGGAGTTCCAGTTGTCGCTGATGTCGCCGGTGGTGCGCCACAGGTGGCCGACGTCCTTCGCCCACTCCCACGGCTTGTTCTGGCCCCACTCGCAGAGGCTGAACACGATCTTGCGGCCGGTGGCGTTCAGGGCGTCGCGCATCTTGGTGTAGCGGAGCTTCGCGTCGACGTTCTGGTTGTTGCAGTTGTCGTACTTGAGGTAGTCGACGCCCCAGCTCGCGAACAGCCTGGCGTCCTGCTCCTCGTGGCCGAGACCGCCCGGGAAGCCGCCGTCCTTGTTGCAGGTCTTGATGCCGGCGCTCGTGTAGATGCCGAACTTGAGGCCCTTGGAGTGCACGTAGTCCGCGACGGCCTTGATGCCGTTGGGGAATCTCGTCGGGTGGGGGACGAGGTCGCCTTCGGCGTTGCGCTCGGGGAGGGCCCAGCAGTCGTCGATGTTGACGTACTCGTAGCCGGCGTCTTTCAGGCCCTTGTTCACGAAGATGTCGGCGATGCCCTTGACCATCTCTTCGTTGAAGTCGTTGCGGCAGTGCGTGCTGTTCCAGTTGTTGAAGCCCATCGGCGGGGTCAGGGCCAGTTCGGGCTTCTCGGCGGCCTGTGCCTGGGGTGCGATGAGGGTGCCGGCGGCGACTAGTGCGGCCAGCGCGGCTGTGCGCCATCTGCGGTGATCCACGTGCACGCGCTCCTTGTGGCTCGGGAGGGCGGCGGCGCTTCATGAAAACGTTTGTGTAACCGATACGTCAAGGGGGCGAAACCTGTCGGCTTCGCCCCCTCGTGTCCTGATCGGGTTTGTCAGGGGCGCATCTCGTACTGGCCGGAGAGCGCCACGACCTGCTGCCAGACGGCGTCGAACCGCTGCTGGTCGACGCGCGGCTTGCGGATCTGCGCGAGTGCCCACTGCTGCTGGGCCTCGGTGCTGCTCGGCTTGCCGTGCAGGGCGGTCGCGTAGCCGGCGAAGTCGCGGACCAGGACGTCGAAGATCTGGTCGAGGACGTTGCCGTCGGTGCCGGTGATCTTGGCCTGTTCCAGGACCAGCTGGCCGTAGACGACCAGGGTGAAGAGGTGGCCGAGGTTCAGCAGGAAGTCGAGGTCCTTCTGCTGGTCCGCGTCGGGCGCTGCCGTGGTGAGCAGGGTCTTGATGGCCTTGGCCTGCTCGTGGAACAGCCGCACGTTGGGCAGGTGGGCGTGCTCGGTGTAGATCGGCTCCCAGTCGTGGAACTGGATCTTGCCGAGGCCGCGCGCGGGGCCCTGGTGCCAGAAGAAGTCGTCGTCCTTGGGCTCGTGGACGGATGGGACCTCGTCGTACTGCTTGGGGTTGAAGAGGTAGTTCGGCATGAACTTCAGCACCAGGGCCAGGTTGACGTGCACGGTGCCTTCGAGCTTGGGCAGCGCGCGGATGTCGGCGGTGGCGCGGGTGAAGTAGGTGTCCTTCTCGAAGCCCTTGGCGGCGATGACGTCCCAGAGCAGGTCGATGACGTTCTCGCCCTCGCTCGTGACCTTCATCTTGGTGATGGGGTTGAAGAGGAGGTAGCGGCGGTCGTCGTCGTTCGCGGTGCGGAAGTAGTCGACGCTGCGGTCCGCGAAGAGCTTCATCGCGGTGAGGCGCGCGTAGGCGTCGACGAAGTTCTGGCGGACGTGCGGGAAGTCCGTGACCGGGTTGCCGTAGAGGATCCGGTTGTGGGCGTGGGTGATCGCCTCGTAGAAGGAGTGCTCGCAGATGCCGATGCTCGCCGTGCAGAGGTTGAACTTGCCGACGTTGACGGTGTTCAGCGCGGCGGAGAAGGCGTCTTGGCCGCGGTGCAGGATGTCCTTGTCGGTCAGCGGGTAGTCGTCGAGGCGGAACTCGCTGACGAACATCTGGCTGTCGACGACGTTCTTGATGAGCTTGAAGTTCTCGTGCTGGCTGTCGACGGCGAAGAAGACGTAGTCGTCGCCTTCCTTGCCGAAGACGCTGACCATGCCGGCGACGTTGCCGTTGCCGATGTAGTACTTGCTGCCGTTGGCCCGGTAACCGTCGTCGGTCTTGGTGACGATCATGTCGGTGCTGTAGACGTCGGCGCCGTGTTCCTTCTCTGACAGGCCGAACGCGAAGACCGCGCCGCTGTCGAGGAGGGCTGCCGCCTTCTGCTTCGCTTCCTCGTTCGCGCTCATCCAGATGGGGCCGAGGCCGAGCACCGTGACCTGCCAGGCGTACCAGTACTGCAGGCCGTAGAAGCCGAGCACCTCGCTGAAGGCGGCGTTGCGGGCGGCGTCCCAGCGCTTGGTGCCGTCGACCGACTGCGGGGTGCAGAAGGTGGCGAAGAGCTTCTGCTGCTTCACGAAGTCCAGGAACTCGGCGTACCAGACCTTGTCCTGCGCGTCGGCGATCAGCTGCCGCTTGCCGCGGGCCTCGAACCAGTCGACCGTGGCCCTGAGCAGGCGGCGGGTCTCGTCGTCGAGGTGGGCGGGGTCGTAGTGGTTCGGGTCGAGCAGCACGTGGCGCCTCCTTGTCTGTGCTTCGGACGCTACCAGTGAGTAACTTGTGGGTCTACGTGGGGTTTCTCCTCCGCTCAGAAATTGTCGGACCCCAGGCGTAGCGTGCTCCGCATCACATTCTTCTGGTGGGAGGCTGCGTTGCGATGACGGTGGTGGTGGCGATCGGTACGCGCAAGGGGCTGTGGCTCGCCCGCAGCGAGGATCGGGTCTCGTGGCAGCTCGACGGCCCGCATCACGCGATGCAGGAGGTGTACGCGGTCGCCTTCGACACCCGTTCCGGCGTGCGTCTGCTGGCCGGTGTCGCCTCGCCGCACTTCGGTCCCGGTGTGTCCATTTCGGACGATCTCGGTGCCACGTGGGAGGAATCCTCCTCGCCGCCGATCTCGTTCCCGGTGGAGGACGCCGCTCTCGAACGCGTGTGGCAACTCCAGCCGGCCCCGGCCTCGCAACCGGGTGTGGTGTACGCGGGCACCCAACCGTCGGCGTTGTTCAAGTCGTCGGACGGAGGCCGCTCGTTCGAGTTCGTCGAGGGGCTCTGGAACCACCCGCACCGCCCGGAGTGGTCCGCGGGCTTCGGCGGCCAGGCGGTGCACACGATCGTGCCCGACCCGGTCGACCCCGATCGCGTGCTGGTCGCGATGTCGACCGGCGGCGTCTACCGCACGGCCGACGGCGGCAAGTCCTGGGAGGCCCGCAACAAGGGCATCAAGGCCTACTTCTTCCCGGACCCGTGGCCGGAGTTCGGCCAGTGCGTGCACAAGGTCGCGCAGCACCCCGCGTCGCCCTCCCGGTTCTACGCCCAGAACCACCACGGCGTGTACCGCAGCGACGACGGGGGAGACACCTGGCAGTCGATCGCCGAGGGCCTGCCGACCGACTTCGGCTTCTCGATGGTCGTCCACCCGCACGACCCGGACACGATCTTCACGTTCCCGATCGAGGCGGACGGCCGCCGCTTCCCGCCCGAGGGCAAGTGCCGTGTCTACCGCTCGCGCGACGCAGGCGCGTCCTGGGAGGCCTTGGGCTCCGGTCTGCCGGACAACTTCTGGACCGCCGTGATGCGTGACGCGATGTGCACCGACACGGAGGCTGTTCCCGGTGTCTACTTCGGCTCGCGCTCCGGCGAGGTCTACGCGAGCCCGGACGAGGGCGAGACGTGGCACCAAATGGCGGCCCACCTGCCGGACGTGATGTCGGTGCGGGCAGCGGTGATCCCGGCGTGAAGGTGACAGTGCTGATCCCCGGCGTCCTGCGCACCGCGACCGACGGCGCCTCTCACCTGGACGTGGACGTGCCGGAACCCGCCACTCTCGGCGCGGCGCTGGACGTCCTCGCCGACACCTATCCGGGCCTGGACCGGCGGCTGCGCGACGAGCGCGCGGCTTTACGCCGCTACGTGAACTTCTACGTCAACGGCGAGGAGTGCCGTCGCCTCGCCGGCCCCGCGACGCCGTTGCCGGCGGGCGCGGAGATCCAGATCCTCCCGTCGGTGGCGGGCGGCTAGGAGATCGAGCCGGGTTGCGCCGTACCGGGGATGGCGGCGCAGCCCGGTCAGCCCGCCAGGAAGTCCGCGACGGCGTTCCGGAAGAACTCCGCGTCGTCGAGCCACGGGTAGTGCCCCGCTCCGGGCTGCACCACCACTGTCGCGTGCGGGAACAGCCGGGCCGCCTCCGCCACCGCCGCGGGCGAGGGCAACGGGTCCACCCCGCCTGCCATCAGCAACACCGGGAAGTCCATTCCCGCCAGCTCTTCCGCCGTGGCGACCGGTGCCCCGGCCGCGTAGTAGGCGGCCGGCGCGTCGGGCAGCCGCATGGCGTCCGACGCGCGGGCGTGCTCCTGCGCCACCTCGTCCCAGCGCCCGTAGTAGAAGGGAGACAAAGCAGCCCAGTCCGCGGCGCTGAAGCTGCCACCCAGCACGGCCTCGAGCGCGTCCTTGACCGCCGGGTACCACTCTTCGCCGGATCGAGCTTCGGCCGAGGCGCGCAACGACGTCACGTCCGGGGCGAACCCCAGCGACCGCAGGCTCGGCGTGATGAGCGCGAGGCGCCGCACGCGGTCCGGGTGGCGGAGGGCGTACCGCACGGCGATCGCGGTGCCCGCGGAGTGCGCCAGCACGTCCACCTGGTCGAGCCCGGCGTGCTCGCGGTAGGCCTCGACGTCGTCGACGTGCAGGTCGAACCGCAGGTCCGCCGCGTCGGCGGGGCCGGACCTGCCGGTGCCGCGCAGGTGCAGCAGGTGCATCCGCGCGGGGATCCCGCCGAGGTCGCCCAGGTAGGACGGGGCGAGCAGCGGACCTCCCGGCACGACCAGCAGTGGCGCGCCGGTGCCGATTTCGTCGTGAGCGAGCAGACCCATGAGAACGATCATCACATCCGAGGCGTTAGCAGGCCGCGAATTCGTCCAAGAGGCCGGACGCGACCTCGACGTCCGGGCTGAGCTGCCGGTCGGACATGTCCGGGTTGAGCTTGGACTCGGCCATCTCGAAGGCGGCCAGCAACGCGGGCGTCTCCGGGCGAACCCCGCGCAACCGCAACGCGCGCACGGCCGCCACGATCTCGCACGCCAGCACCAGCCGGAACGCGCTCATGGAACGCAAGGCCTGCGAAGCCGACTGGAAGGCGAAGCTGGAGTTCTCCTCCTGGCCGCGCGACACCACGGCGTTGCCGATCGAGGCGGGCTCGGCGAGGGTGCGGACCTCGGCCAGCGCGGAGTTGGCGCTGTACTCCAGGATCATCACGCCCGAACTGCCGGGCACGCCCTCGGCGAGGAACGGGCGCAGGCCCGTGAAGCTCGGCTCGACCAGGGTGGCGAGGCGGGCGGTCGACAGGTGGCCGGTGTGCAGCATCGACAGCCGCAACCGGTCGAGGGCCTGTCCGAGGTACGCGCTGTGGAAGGCGCCGTGGTGGTAGGCGGCGTCGTCCTCCGGGCCGAAGAAGTCCGCGACGATCAGCGGGTTCTCGGCGGCGGCGTTGAACTCGACGTCCAGCACGCGGCCGAGGTCGGTGGCGGCGTCGACGGCCGGGCCGTGGATCTGTGGGAAGCACCGGTAGCCGAACGGGTCCTGGATGCGGGCCGGCGGGCGGGAGGGCTCGGCCAGCAGGCGGCGCATCTCGGTGGCCACCGCCACCTGGCCGGGGTGCGGTCGGCCGAGGTGGACGCGTTCGTCGTAGGCCTCGACGGCTCCGTCCACGGCGAGGAACGACAGCGCCGCCACGACGTGGGTGGCCTTGAGCAGCTGGTGGGCGTCCTGCCAGGCGAGGCCCGCCATGCCGATGGTCAGGGCGTTGCTGCTGATCAACGCCAGCGCGTCGCCCGAGTCGAGCTCGATCGGGTCCGGGGTCTGCGTGGAGCCGAGCCAGTAGCGCTCGCCGAGCAGCGTCAGGCCGGTCTCGGCCAGCGCGGTGAGGTCGCCCGTGCCGATCGCGCCGTACTCGTGCACGCCGGGGTAGCAGCTGCCGTTCAACGCGGCCAGCAGCGCGTCGGCCACGGGTCTGCGCACGCCCGCGCCGCCCGCCAGCAGCTGGTTGAGGCGCACGACCATCATGGCGCGCACCTGTTCCTCGGGGAGCATGCCGCCGAGGCCGCCCGCGTGGCTGCGCAGCAGGCGCAGGCCGTGCTCGGCCCAGCCCTCGGTGCTGACGAGCTGGTCGCGGTTCGCGCCGACGCCGGTCGTGCGGCCGTAGACCTGCCGTCGCACCACGAGGCGCTGGCTCGCGCGCCACGACGCTTCGAGGCGCTCGAGTCCGTCGGCGTGCAAGGCCACCGGGGCGTGGTACCTCGCGACGCGCACCACGTCGTCGGCGCCGAGGGACTGTCCGTCCAGCACGACAGGGGAGTCTTCGACCATGGCGCCAATGTGAACACATAGGGTTCAAAGGTGCTCGTACTGCATGGCCTGTGCACGACCGACGGCGTTCTCGCGCTGTGGGCCGAGGACTCCGCGCTGCCCGCACGCAGCGAGAGCACGCGCCGGGACGCACGGCACCCGTTCGCGGCGCCGGCCGAGTCACTGGCCGCGGCGCTCACGGTCGAGATGCCGAAGACGATCATGCGCGACCTGCTGCTGCCGTCGTTCTCATCAGGGCCGATGGCGTCGCCTGAGCTGGTGCGCGACCCGTTGGCGGCAGGACGTGCTCAGCGCGGCAAGGTGCAGCTGCGGCAGTGGGGCGTGCCCACGATCCGCCTCCACGAACCGAAACCGGAGCTCGGCGCCGAGGTTCGGCTGAGCGACTCCGCGCGGTTCGTGCTCGACGTCGCCGGGTTCGCCGCCGACCTCACCGACCGCGGGCGGGTGCTGCCGTCGGTCGCGCCGGACCAGGCGGTCGCGCGGTGGGTGCCGGTGTTGTCGGGCACGGACTCGGCGCGGTTCGCGGCGCTGCAGGCCGCGATGCCGCCCGCGTGCCGGTGCGAGGAGATCGTCAGCGATCCGGCCGAACTGGTGCGCGCGGCACTCACGACGGCAGTGGACGAGCAGGTCAGAAGCCGGTTGAACGGTGTGGCGCTGGCCCCGAAACAGCGCGGCCGCGTGACCACCGCCGAGGCCTGGCTCGCGGCCCTCACCGCGGAGCCGGCGTTCGAGGCGGATCCCGTCGAGCTGTACGAACTGCGCGAGCAGCTCGACCGGTGGCGGGACAGCGCGGGCAACGAGAGCCCGGTGCGCACGTGCTTCCGGCTGCGCTCGCCCGAGCAGCGCGAAGACGACGAGTGGGCGATCGAGTTCCTGTTGCAGGCGGTCGACGAGCCGAGCGTGCTGGTGCCCGCGGCTCAGGTGTGGTTCGCGGACGACGGGGTGCTGCGCCGCTGGATCCCGGCCCCGCAGGAGCACCTGCTGGCCGACCTCGGGCGCGCGAGCAGACTGCACCCAGACTTCGACGAGGCGTTGCGCGGGTCCCACCCGGCCGAGCTGGAGGTCGGCGCGGAGGGCGCGTACAAGTTCCTGCAAGCGGCACCCGTGCTGGCGCAGGCCGGTTTCGGCGTGCTGCTGCCGTCGTGGTGGCAGCAGACGACGAGGCTCGGCCTGAAGCTCACCACGAAGAGCCGGGGCACGGCGGGAACCGTCGCCAAGGAGAGCGAGATCGGCCTCAAGTCCATTGTGGACTACAAGTGGGAGCTGGCTCTCGGTGAGGACACGCTGACCGACGCCGAGCTGGCCGAGCTGGCCAGGGCCAAGGTGCCGCTGGTGAAGGTGCGCGGCCAGTGGGTGCAGGTCGACCAGAAGCGGCTCGCCGCCGGTCTCGCGTTCCTCAAGCGCGGTGGCGGGCAGATGACCGCGGCCGAGGTAATGCTCCACAGTGGACTGACGGAGGCGGACGAGAGCCTGCCGCTGCCGTTGATGTCCGTCGAAGCCGACGGCTGGCTCGGTGATCTGTTGTCCGGCAAGGCGGATGAGCAGCTCGAACCGGTCGAGCCGCCGCCGGGTTTCGGCGCACAGCTGCGGCCGTACCAGCAGCGCGGCCTGGCGTGGCTCGCGTTCCTCGACAAGATCGGCCTCGGCGCCTGCCTCGCGGACGACATGGGTCTCGGCAAAACCGTGCAGCTGCTGGCACTTGAAGCGTTGAACCGCTCTCACGGCAAGCGGCCGCCGACGTTGCTGATCTGTCCGATGTCGGTGGTCGGCAACTGGCAGCGCGAAGCCGCCCGGTTCACCCCGGAGCTGTCGGTGCACGTGCACCACGGCGCGGACCGGCTGGACGGCGACGCGTTGCGCGAGGCCGTCGAGAGCCACGACCTGGTGCTCACCACGTACGCGCTGGCCGCTCGCGACGCTGACGCTTTGAACGACCTGACGTGGGACCGCGTGGTGCTCGACGAGGCGCAGAACATCAAGAACAGCGCCACCCGGCAGTCGCAGGCCGTGCGGCAGCTCAAGGCACGCCATCGGGTCGCGCTGACCGGCACGCCCGTCGAGAACCGGCTGGCCGAGCTGTGGTCGATCATGGACTTCGCGAACCCCGGAGTGCTCGGCACGATCAACACGTTCCGTGCCCGCTTCGCCGTCCCGGTGGAGCGGCACAACGACCAGGACGCCGCCGCCCGGCTGCGCAAGATCACGAACCCGTTCGTGCTGCGCCGGGTGAAGACCGACCCGCGCATCATCAGCGACCTGCCGGACAAGGTCGAGATGCGCCAGCTGTGCAACCTCACGACCGAGCAGGCGTCGCTCTACCAGGCCGTCGTCAACGACATGCTGGAGAAGATCGAGGAGTCGGAAGGCATCGAGCGCAAGGGTCTCGTGCTCGCGACGATGTCCAAGCTCAAACAGGTCTGCAACCACCCGGCACACTTCCTCAGCGACGGTTCGCGCGTCGCCGGCCGGTCCGGCAAGCTCGCGCGCCTGGAAGAGGTGCTGGAGGAAGTGCTCGCCGAGGGCGACAAGGCGTTGTGCTTCACGCAGTTCACCGAGTTCGGCAGCATGCTCGTGCCGTACCTGGCCGCACGCTTCGACACCGAGGTGATGTTCCTGCACGGCGGCACTGGCAAGGCTTCGCGTGACCGGATGGTCGAGCGCTTCCAGGACTCGGGCGGCCCGTCGCTGTTCCTGTTGTCTTTGAAAGCGGGCGGTACGGGCCTCAACCTCACCGCCGCGAACCACGTGATCCACCTGGACCGCTGGTGGAACCCCGCGGTCGAGGACCAGGCGACCGACCGCGCGTTCCGCATCGGGCAGCGCCGCAACGTGCAGGTGCGCAAGTTCGTCTGCATCGGCACGCTGGAGGAGCGCATCGACACCATGATCGAGGAGAAACGCGCGCTGGCCCAGCTGGTCGTGGGCGCGGGCGAGAACTGGCTCACCGAGCTGTCGACCTCCGCGTTGCGCGAGCTGCTGACGTTGTCGGGGGAGGCCATCGGTGAGTGAGCACTGGTCCGGTGAGCGTGGCTATGGCAAGACCATCAAGGTGGACAACGGCATCAAGGCGCGCAGCAAGCGCGGCGACATCGGTGCCACCTGGTGGTCGCGGCGGTTCATCGAGGTGCTGGAGTCGTTCGGGATGGGCGGCCGCCTGACCCGAGGACGCAACTACGCGCGCCAGGGCCAGGTGCTGTCGCTCTCCTTGTCCACCAGCATGGTCATCGCTCTGGTGCAGGGTTCTCGGCCGACGCCCTACAAGGCGCGGATCGCGATCAAGTCGTTCACCAACCCGGAGTGGCAGCGGATCGAGCACGCGCTGGCCGGGAAAGCCTTGTACGCGGCCAAGTTGCTCGCCGGGGAGATGCCGGCCGACATCGAGACCCTGTTCGCGTCGCTGGGACTGCAGCTGTTCCCGTCTTCGTCGCGTGAGCTGACGATGGACTGCAGCTGCCCGGACTGGGAGGTGCCGTGCAAGCACCTCGCCGCCACCTGTTACCTGCTCGCCGAGTCGTTCGACAACGACCCGTTCGAGATCCTCGCCTGGCGTGGTCGCGGCCGTGAGGACCTGCTGGAGCGCCTCCGCACGTTGCGCGGAACGACCCGTGCGGTGGCCGCGCGCGAGGAGGCGCCGCCGTTGACGCGGTGCCTGGACACCTTCTGGCAGCGGCAAACCGCCACTTCGTTGCACCTCGGCGACCCCACGGCGGTCGTGCGGGCGGACGCGGTGCTCGACCAGCTCGACGCCGTGCCGATCACGGTGCGCGGCTCGAACGTCGTCGACCTGCTTCGCCCGGCCTACCTGGCGTTGAGGCCGGGCGCAGCAGAAGCGTGATCCTCTCCAGCCGAGGCGTGGGAACACCGACTCGCCGGCTGCGTCGTCCAAGCCGTCGTTGTCGACGTCGACCAGTCGCTTGACCGGTCCGAAGCTGAGTACGGCAAGGCCTTCGGGCTTGTCGTGCGTGGTGGCGCCGCCCGCTTGGGGCGCGGGCATGAGGTCCTCGGCGAGCTTCTTGGTGACCGGGTTCTTGGCGCCCGCGGGTGCGGGTGTGATGCCGCTGATGCCGCTGATGCCGCTGATGTCGGCGCGGTAGGCCTTCTTGGTCTTGGTCTTGGTCTTGGTCTTGGTCGCGTCGCTGCGCTGGTTGTCGGGTTCGAGGGGCAGCAGGGTGTGGTTGTTCGCGTGGTGATCTCGGACAGGCCGATCCACGCACTTGCGGTGGGGGCGTGTGTGCCGCAGCGACGGCCGGGCCGCGGACCCGTTGGGCCCGTGTGGTTTGCGCGCGTGGAGTGGTGGCGGGTTGGCGTTGGGCAGACGCGCTGTGCCGTTGGCAGGAGCGGCCGTCGGCGTCGGCGGGTGGGTGTGCGTCGGCGCTGCGCGGCTGGGATGCGGACCCGTTGGGGCCGTGCGGCTCGCGCGCGTGGAGCGGCGGTGGGCTCGCGTTGGCCAGCGGCTCTGTGTGGTTGGCGGGAGTGACTCTCGGCGTTGGCGGGTGGATGCTTGCTGGCGCTGCGCGGTTGAGCCGCGGACCCGTTGGGGCGCGGTGGTTCGCGCACGGCTCGGTGGCGGGTTGGCGTTGGGCAGACGCGCTGTGCCGTTGGCAGGAGCGGCCGTCGGCGGGTGGGTGCGTGCGGGCGTTGCGCGGTTGGGGTGCGGACCCGTTGGGCGCCCGTGCGGTCCGCGCGCGTGGAGCGGCGGCGGGCAGGGCGGCTCGGGTCCGGGCCGGGTAGGAGGGGTGAGGGGTGGGCGGCGGTGGGCCGCCCTGTGCCCGGTGGTGGGGTTAGTGGTGGAGTTTGGGCTTGGAGCGGTTGGCCAGGATGGTCACGCCCGCGCCTGCCAGGCCTACCTGGAGGGCCAGTTCGATCCAGTCGATGCCCGGGGTGTCGGCGACGCCCAGGACGGTGGCCGCCGCGGTGCCGAGGAGGGCCGCGACGATGCCCACCAGGATGGTGGCGAGGAGTGAGACGTGCTGCCTGCCTGGGACCACCAGGCGGCCGAGACCGCCGATGATCGCCCCGAAGAGCAGCGCGGTGAACAAGCCGCCGATTTCCACTGTGTACCCCCTGAGACGCTGGTGCTTACTGCTTCAGCGTGCGCCGGGCGGGCGGCAGGCGAATCAGGTCTTTCCCTGAGTGGCCCCTGACATCGCCCCTAGCAGGGTGGCGGCGGCCGGGGAGAGTTCACGGCCGGGAATGTCCGGATCGCAGCCCACTCGGGGCAGGCGGGCGCGGATGGCGGTGGGAGAGCGGTGCATCTCGTCGGCGATGGACCTGATCAGCGTCGAGGCCGGGGTGTCGGTCGGGGTGAGCCAGGTGGAGCGCAGGGTGGTGTCGAGGGCTTCGGTCCAGGGCTGGTTGGCATTGGTGTAGCGGGACGTGCGGCCCCGCAGGCGCGTGTGGGCGCTGAGGACGCGGGACAGGAGCTTGCCGACCGTGGCGCCGCCTTCGACAGGCAGTCGAAGGCGGCCGTCCGCGATCACCTCGCCCGAGTCGTGCGATCCCAGCAGGTCCAGCACCAGGGACTCCGCGGAGTCCGTCGACACGCTCAGCCGGTAGTTGACCTCGCCGAGCTTGATCTCGTTCTGGAAGGTGGATGTCATGGGGTCGACGTTAGGGAGGGGGTCTGACGGTTTTTGGCGGTGGAGCCCTGTCAGATGCGGTTGTGCAGGAGGAGTTCACTCGAAGGGGTGGGGGTCAGGTTCGTGGCCTTCGACGAGAACACCACGGAGCGACCGTCGGCGCTGATGGAGGGCGCCAGCGAGAAGTCGTTGCCCTGCTTGCCGAATCGCTCGCTCAAGCGGACAACAGACCCCGTGCGCATGTCCTTCAGGAACACGTCGTCCACGTTGTTGGTGTCGCGGCGCACCAGGTTCGACGCCAGCGACGAGAAGACGACATAGCGGCCGTCCGCGC
Source organism: Lentzea sp. NPDC006480 (assembly GCF_040611995.1). Taxonomy (NCBI): domain Bacteria; kingdom Bacillati; phylum Actinomycetota; class Actinomycetes; order Pseudonocardiales; family Pseudonocardiaceae; genus Lentzea; species Lentzea sp. NPDC006480. The sequence continues at coordinate 38,075 of NZ_JBEXPJ010000041.1, read as the reverse complement.
TCACCGACGGCTGGTACGGCTGCGCATCCGACACCACACCGTCAGCGCGGGTGTTCACGCGCGTGATCGCACCGGAACGCCTGTCCTTCATGAAGATGTCCGGCGTGTCCTCGGTGTCACCGGGCACGAGAGTGTCGCCCCACGCCACGAACAACACACGTGAGCCATCGGGCGTGATAGCGGGCATCAGCGTGTAGGACGACGTCTGTTCACCCGAAGCAGACACGTTGACCCGTTCCACCGCCCCGGAAACGACGTCCTTCACGAACATGTCCACGCTGCCGTTCGTGTCACCAGGCACCAGGTTCGTTGCGGCAGAAGGAAAAACCACGAACCGGCCGTCAGCGCTCATGGCGAGCCCGTGATGCACCAGCTTGTCGCCCTGCACACCGTCAGCAGAAGTGCTGATCCGTCGAACCGAACCAGAGACCCGATCAGCGAGGAACACGTCCGCCACACCGTTGGTGTCCCCCTCCATCAACGTCGACGCCTCTGACCGGAAGGCCACATAACGTCCGTCCGCACTGATGGCCGGACTGCCGAACGCCGGACCGTTGCCACCACTCACGCGCGACACGCGACCACTGACCATGTCCGTCACGAACACGTCGTCCACACCGTTGGTGTCACCGGGGACCAAATTCGTAGCCGACGACACGAACGCGACGAACCGTCCGTCAGCGCTCACGGCCGGTGGGTCGAACGACGGCCCGTCGCCACCAGCAGACGCCGACCGCACCACCCCGGTGCGCAGATCCTTCACGAACATGTCGGAGACGCCGTTGCGGTCGCCGTGAACGAGGTTCGACGCGAGCGAGGGGAACGCGACATGGCGCCCATCAGCGCTGATGACTGGAGTCGTGGAGTCGCCGTTGCCGCGCGTCAGCGGTCTGAGCAGCGAGAACGATGCGGAAGCAGTGGAGGAGAAGGCCACCGCGAGCACCGCGGCAACAGCAAGGGACTTCCCGAACAAGGACGTGCACCACCCTAGGTCGCGGGGCGGCGCCAAGAGCTTAACCCGAAGTCACGGTCTTTCGACCGGGACCGATGTCGGCAACGTCCGCCGCCGCACGCCCAGCACCCCACCCCGCCGCCGACCGCACCGTCACGCGCGACGTACGCGTCCGGGTGAACATCTCGTCGAACAGCGTGTCCACGGCCTGCTTGCGATCGGCCAGCACCGGCAGCAACCGCTCGTCGACGACGTCAGCGGGCTCGGGCACGGCAGCCAGCCGCTCGCCGATCCGGGACGCGAACGCCACCAGGAACGACTTCCGGAACGGCCGCGACCGCGCCTCGCTGCCCTTCGACGCACGACCGCCCACGGCCACCATCGCCCGCGTCGCCTGCACCAGCAGCGACGTCGACAGCAGCTCCACGCTCTCCAGGTCCACCTCGTCGCCGACCAGCGCGACGAACCCGAAGCCGTCGTAGGCCACCGCACGCGACCGGAACGCCTCCGACACCACGTGCACGAGCTGCGACTTCTCCTTGAAGTAGCTCTTGTCCAGCCACATCCGCCGCGAGGTCGCGAGCGCCGGCAGGTCCGCGTCGAGCATCGCCCGTTCGAGTGCGTACCGGTTCATCAGCTCCTGCGCCTTGCCCGACAACGCCTCGGCTTCCTCGGGGAACGACGTCGACTCGGCTTTCGCGAGCAGCGCGCGCACCCGATTGAGCACCTTCGGGTCCAGACCCGCGCGCACGGCCGACATCAACGCGTCACCCGGCAACGGCAGGATGCGTGGCAACGTGGGCAACCGCCGGAGGAAGTCCAACAGCCGTGCAGCCGTACGAGACGCGTAGGACGCCGTCTCGATGTGGCGCGAGGCCCACGCCTCCAACAACGGGCCTTCCCACCACACAGAGGCGCCGATCTCGTCGAGCTGCCGTTGCCATCGGGGATGCACGGTCGACGAGACATGCGGCGAACAGGACAAAGCGATCACGTCCACCACCAGCGAGGCAGCGGACTCGTCGAGCGAGCGCGACACGATCTCGCGAACGTCGTAGGGCAGCCAGCCCCGCTCCCACGCCGCGTCGACGGCCTGAACCAGTTCCACGCAGGGCAGTATGAGACGTCCGCCATGTGCACGAGTCGGGGACCACCTGGTAGACACGGGATGTGATCGAGCTCCAGTTCCGCGGCCGGACCGTCGTCCGCGACCACGCGCTGGTGATGGCGATCATCAACCGCACCCCGGACTCGTTCTACGACAAGGGCGCCACCTACGCCGAGGACGTCGCGATGGAGGCCGTCCACCGGGTCGTGGACGAAGGCGCGGACATCGTCGACATCGGCGGCGTGAAGGCCGGCCCCGGCGACCTGGTCGACCCTGAAGAAGAAGTCCGCCGCGTCGTCCCGTTCATCGCCCGCGTGCGCGAGGCCTATCCCGATCTGATCATCAGCAGCGACACCTGGCGCGCGGACGTCGGCAGGCTCGCCTGCGAGGCCGGCGCGGACCTGCTCAACGACACGTGGGCGGGCGCGGATCCGCGGCTGGCCGAGGTCGCCGCGGAGTACGGCGCCGGCTACGTCTGTTCGCACACGGGCGGCGTGAAGCCCCGTACGCGTCCGCATAGGGTTACGTATCCGGATTTGGTCGCGGACGTCATCGCGGAGACGACCGCGCACGCGGAGAAGGTCGTCGCGCTCGGTGTTCCGCGCAAGAGCGTGCTGATCGACCCCACACACGACTTCGGCAAGAACACGTGGCACAGCCTGGCGCTGGTGCGGCACACGGACGAGCTGGTGGCGACCGGGTGGCCGGTGCTGATGGCTCTGTCCAACAAGGACTTCGTCGGGGAGACCCTCGGCGTGGAACTGCACGAGCGCGTCGAGGGCACCCTCGTCGCGACTGCGATCGCGGCGGTGGCGGGCGCCGCGGTCTTCCGCGCGCACGAAGTGGCGCGCACCAGACGAGTACTCGAGTCCGTCGCTCGACTGTGAGCTGGAGGTATCAGGTGGACGACGTCTTCGCCCGGTTTTCGGAGGGCCGGTGGGACGACTTCCTCGACGAACTCGACAAGATCCGCGTGGGCGTGGCGGATCCCGCGGAACGGCAGCAGCTGAAGGCGACCGCACGGCGTGACGCACGTGAGGCGGGCAGTCAGCCGTTGCTCGTGCGGATGGCCCTCGCGGACCACTACCTCAACCTGCTCGCCATCGGCGTGTGGGCGGGCGACGAGAGCTGGCGCGCGGATCTGCGCGATCTGGTGATCTCTCTCGTGCCCGGCGACGACGAGTCACATGACGACGCGCTGGTGAGTTCTGTCATCGCCGTGGTCCTCGCGCAGCTGCTGCAGGACGCACGGCTGCGCGGCGGATCCGAGGCCGATGTCATCGCACGGTCGGCATGGGAGAAGGCCCAGGAGTGGGCGGCCTACGCGGAGGACCGGCACGTGGAACGCCTCCTGCACGCCTCCACCGAGGCCGGAGCGCGCGTCGTGACGGAGTCCGAGGTCCAGGAGGTCGTCGAGCTCGCCACGGCCGCCGCGGACGACCAGCACGCCGAGACGATCGCCGCGCTGGAGACCGAGGGCTTCACCGCGGAGATCATGAACGGTGTCTGGGTGGTGGAAGGGGACTTCCGGAACGCGGTGCGGGCGGCCGCGCGCGCGATCACGCTCACGGGCTACGGGTGCGTCCTCGCGCGCAACATCCGTCAATCCGCGGTGATGTTGTGGCACGAGAACACGCTCGCGATGGCGGACTCGAAGGTGCCCCGCTGGCGCGTCTACCCGATCCTCGCGCCGGTTACCCCGCAATCCAAGTTTTCAGGTGGGGAAGGCCTGCCGTTCACCCGCGACACCCACCCGTTGGCACCCGCTCCAGAAGTCGTGCGCCGGTTGGCCGACGCCGTTGGTGTCAACCTGTCTCATCTGCTGGCTGCATTGCGGTGAAAGGGTGATCTTTGACTTTCCGCAACCTTCACTCGTTATCTTGGTGGCATGCCCAGATTTGCCGAGTTCGATGTGGAAGGCCTGCGGAAATCCAGCGCCGTCGCGGACTTTCCCTGGTCAGAGACGTGGGTCACGTTGATCCGCGTCGATGCCAAGGGAGTTGTCCGGCAAGCCAAGTCGTTGACCGAGAAAGCTTCTTTGTTGACTGTCGCGTCAGACAAGGACCTCGTCATCGCCTCCTGCCCGGAGATTTACGCGGTCGACGACCTGTCGGCGGCCCGAGCAGCCGTCAGGGCTTCGGTCGCACGCGAAATGACGCCAAGCCTCGGATGAATGACTCCCGCCACTCGGGCTCAGCGGCGAGCACGAGTTCCGGGAAACGCCGAAGAAGCGTTCCGAACGCGATCTCGGCCTCGATGCGAGCCAGCCGCGCCCCGACGCAGTAGTGGATGCCGTGTCCGAACGCGACGTGTGGGTCTCGACCCAGCTGCAACACGTCGGGATCGGAATACCGGGACGGATCCCGGTTCGCTGCCCCAAGTGAGACGGTGACCTGCGAAGACCGTGGAATCTCCACCCCTCCGATGATCACGTCGGAGGTCGCGACCCGACCCACCCCCAGGGCCAGTGGACCGTCGAGGCGCAGGAACTCCTCGACGGCGTCCGGCAGCAGGATCGGGTCGTCGACCAACTTCTGCCTCACGGCGGGATCGCGCAGGATCGCGAGCAATCCGTTGCCGATGAGCTGCACTGTCGTCTCGTGGCCGGCTGTGATGAGCAACACGAGGTTCTGCACGAGGTTCGGTTCGTCGCGGAGCTCGGTGATGACGTCGTCACCGGGCTCCTTGGTCTCCAGCAGCTGCTGCACGTACCCGGCGAACCTGCCGTAGGCGTCCACCATCGTCGCCGGGGCGAGCAGCTCCGAGGTGAGCGTGCGGACCATTTCCCTGTCCCTTTCGGGCACTCCCAGCAGTTCACAGATGACGGTGATGGGCAGCGGATACGCGAAGGTCTGGATCACGTCGACCTCGTCCGCGGTCTCCCACGCGTCCAACAGGTCGTTGGTGATCTGCTCGATGCGCGGTCGTAGCGCTTCCATTCGCCGTGTGGAGAACGCGCGCGCGACGGGCTTGCGCAGCTGCGTGTGCTCGGGTGGGTCGGTGTGGTTCAGCATGCCGCCGGGGATCACGGCGCTGCTGAGTCCTGGGTGGTCGAGCGCCTGCACCACTTCGTCGTAACGGGCGATCATCCACGTCTCCTGGCCGTCCGGGCCCTCGATCAGTGACGGTCCCCGCTCGCGCCAGTTGTCGAAGTACGGGGTCGGGTCTGCGAAGAAGCTCATAGCGTCAGCGTGGCGTTCGCGCTGTTCGGGGGCATGAGTAGGCGATCACCCATCTTGTCCGCGCCGATCACCTAGCCTGGCCGGATGGGGTGGCCGTTCGTGGGGAGGAACGCCGAGCTCGCCGCGGTCCGGCGGGCGGTGCGCGGCGCCGGGCTGATCGTGGCCGGGCCGGCCGGCGTGGGCAAGACGCGGCTGCTGGACGAGGTGGCGTGCGACGTACGGCTGCGTGCCACGTCCGCGATGTCGGGCATTCCTCTTGGCGTGATGGCGCCCTTCTTGCCGTCGGTTGAGCCCTCGCCGTTGGCCATGTTGCACGTCGCACGGACCGCGCTCGCTGGTCGCGTTGTTGTGGTCGACGACGTGCATCTACTCGATGACGCGTCCGCGGGTCTGTTGCACATGCTCGTGCAGCACCGTGAGGCGGTGGTGGTGGCCACGCTGCGTTCGGGTGAGCGCGCGCCGGATCCGGTGGTGGCGCTCTGGAAGGACGAACTGCTGCCGCGCATCGAGCTCGAACCGCTCGGCTCCGCTGAGGTGACCGAGGTGCTGGAGACGGTGCTGGGCGGCGCGGTGGACAGCGGTGCCGCCAGTCGGTTGTGGACAGCTTCCGCCGGGAACATGTTGCTGCTGCGGGAAATGCACCTCGCTGCGCGGTGGGTGTCGCAGGGCGGCGTCTGGTCGCTGGACGGGCCGGTGCCGTTGTCACCGCGGCTGATCGAGCTGATCGAGGCGCATCTCGCCGCCGTGCATGTCGAGGAACGCAGTGTGCTGGAGCTGCTGGCGTTCGGTGAGCCGCTCGACTTGGCCGCGCCCGAGGCGTTGGACGGGCTTGTGACGGTTTCGGACGACGGGTTGCGTCTGGCGCATCCGTTGTACGGCGAGGTGTTGCGCGCGCAGTGCCCGCCTCTGCGCAAACGGAACCATCAGCGCCATCTGGCTTCGGTGCTGGACGATCCGCTGCGTGTAGCCGTGTTGCGTCTTGAGACCGGCACCGCAGACGACCCGTCTCTCTTGCTCACGGCTGCACGGCTGGCCACCGCGACCGGTGCGGTACCTCTGGCCGAACGACTCGCACGCGCTGCTTGGTCGGTCGGTGGTGGTGCGGACGCCGCACGGCTGTTGGCGGAGGTGCTGGTGTTCAGCGACCGTCCGGCGGAGGCCGAGGAGGTCTTCGCGACGGTGGTCGCCGCCGACGACACACCGGTCGGGCGTGCCATTCGCGCCATGAACCTGGCCTGGGGCCTCGGGCGGGTCGAGGAGGCGGCGGAGATGCTCGACATGAACGCCGCCCGCGTGAATCTGCTGTTCGACGCGGGAAAGTACGCCGAGGCGCGCGCGGCGCTCACCTACGAGGCGCCGGAAGAGGCCGCCATCCTCGCGATGATCGACGTGGTGGAAGGCCGGTACACCGGCCCCTTCCCCGAGGTGCCGATGCGGGAGGACTTCCCGTTGGCCTGGGAGACCACGAAGTTCGCCGAGGTGTTCGTCCGCTCGATGCACGGCGATCTGGCCGGTGCGGAACGCATTGCCGTGCAAGCGCACGCGGAGAAGTCCGAGTGGGATTCCATGCGGTCGATCTGGGCGGCTTCGCTGGCCGGGCTGGCACGGGCGCGTGGCCGCTTGGAGGACGCGCGCGGGTGGCTGCGAGAAGCACGCTCCATCAAGCCGTTCGCGCAGTTGTGCGAGTCCGCGCTCGTAGAAGCGATGCTGGGCAACGACGCCCGCGACCTGCTCGCCGCAGCCGAAGCGCAGGCGCCGCAAGGGATGCGGCCGTACCGCTTCGGGTTGTGGCTCGCCCGGATCTGGGCGGGCGGTGTGTCGCCGTTCGACGCGGTGGCGGACGTTCACGCACACGGCGAGCTCGCCGCCGAGGCCTTGTTGCTCCACGAAGCGGTGCGGCTCGGCCACGCCGACCGCGCTGCCGGACGGCTGCGCGAGCTCGCCTCGAACACCACCGGGCTCTTGGTGCCGGTGTTCGCGGCGCACGCGGAGGCGTTGGTGAGCAAGGATTCTGACGCTCTGGCCGAGGTCGCCACCAGGTTCGAGAAGGCGGGGTTCATGTTGCTGGCGGCGGAAGCTGCCGCCGAATCCGGTAATCGGGCGTTGTTCGGTCGTCTGGTCGGCATGTGCCAGGGCGCGCGCACTCCGGCGTTGGCCTTGATCACGACGACGCAGCTCACCCGTCGCGAACGGGAGATCGCCGTGCTGGCCTCCCGCGGGCTGACGAACAAGGAGATCGCGGCGTCGCTGGTGATCTCCGTGCGCACCGTCGACAACCACCTGTCCAACGCCTACGCCAAGCTCGGCGTCGCGAACCGCGGCGAGCTCGCGTTAGCCCTATCGGATGACAGCGGTTAACAGAAGACACGGGTCCGAACGACACCCCCGGCATGAGCAACGGGTACGCGGTCGTCGACGTCGAAACCACCGGGCTCGGCGATCACCACCGGGTGGTCGAGGTCGCGATCGTCCACGTCGACGCGTCCGGGAGACGGACCGACGAGTGGTGCACGCTGGTCAACCCGCGCCGCGACCTCGGTGCCCGGCTCGGCATCACCGCCGCGGACATCCAGCGGGCGCCCGACTTCGCCGGTGTCGCGGGCGAGCTCGCCGCCCGGCTGTCCGGCCGGGTGCTGGTCGCGCACAACCTGCCGTTCCACCTGGTCTTCCTGCGCGCCGAGTTCGCCCTGCTGGGACACGAGTTCCCGGCTTCGGGCGTGTGCACGATGGAACTCGGCGGTGGCATCACGCGCGCGTACTCCGCGTTGCGCAACGCGCGGGCGTCCGCGCGCCTGTTGGTGTCGTGCCTGGACCGCGTCGGTGACGTCTCGCCTGTGCGGCTCGAAGTACCGCGTCTGTTGCGCACCTACGCAATGCAACGCAGTTCCACGGGAGGACGGGCGTGAGCGACGTGAAGCGGGTGGCCGGGTTGATCCAGGAACGCAACCGCATCGACGCCGCGCTGTCGGCGTGCATCCGGCGGCCTGTGCAGGTGGGGCATCTGGGCGACTGGATCGCGGCGCAGGTCTTCGGCATCGAACTGGAGCAGCACGCGGCCAAGGGGGTCGACGGGCGGTTCGCGGACGGGCGGACCGTCAACATCCGGTGGTACCTGAAGCGCGACAACCTGTTGGACCTGCGCGAGGACGGGCCGGACAGCCATCTGGTGCTGACCGGGCCGAAGGTGGCCGCGGACGTGCAGCCGATGGTCGTGGACGCCGTGTACCTGTTCGACACTGCGAGTGTGGTGGCTGAGCTACGGGCGCGTGGGCTCAAGATCGGTGTGGCGTCGAGTGTGTGCGCGCATCTGTGGGAGGCCGCGGAGATCTATCCGCGGCACAACCCGGCGTTTCCGCTCGACGACGAGCAGCGGGAGTTGTTGGCGTTGTTCAGTCATCGGCCTTGAGGCTGTGGCCGTCCCAGGTGAAGCGGACGGTCGTCACGGCGTCGTCGCCGTCGGTTCCGGTGGTGAGCTGGTGGATGGCGATGCCGGTCAGCTCGCGGTAGTCGCACCACTCGTGGTCCGAGGTGAGCACGAGGTCGAGGTCGAACGCGACGAGCAGCTCCAGGAGCTGGCCGCGGTTCGTCGCGTCGACGCCGACGAAGACCTCATCCAGCAGGATCAGGCGGGGTGCGTGCGGCGTGGCGTGGTAGTGCGCTGCTGCTGCGGCGAACAACGGCAGGTGCAGCACGATTGCCTTCTCGCCGCCGGACAACGCGCCGTGCACGCGTTTGGTGACGGGGACCCAGCCGTCGCCCCGGTCGACCTTCACGACGAACTGGTGCCACGTCGTGTAGTCGAGCACCTGGGCGAGTTGTTGTTCCCAGCCCGTTGCGGTGTCGTGTGCGCGTGCTTCTTCTACGCGCTCGCGGAAGAACTGGTGCAGCACGGTGCGTTCCGCGTCGTCCAGGTCGGAGCGCAGCAGGAGGTCACGGGCTTCGCGGGTGCCTGGCGGGAGCTGGGGGTCGACCTGCCAGTCGAGTTGCACGCGGATGTTGGACGCGGTTTGGACGCGCTCCAAGCGTTGGTTCATCGTGTCGACGAGCTCGGAGGCACCCTGGATGCGCTGAGCGATGTGCCTTCGGGTGTCGCCGGTGAGGGTTTGGTCGAAGAGGTCGCGCTCGGCGTCGGTGATGTGTGTGCGCATGCGGTCGCGTTCGGCCTGTAGTGCTTCCAACAGCGCGTGGGCGCCCATTCGCGCGCCGTCCAGCGTTGCGCTGAGGATCGTGACGTTGTCGTCGGGGTCGAGCGACAGGTCGATGCGGCCCGCCAGTTGTTGCTGGGCCTCGTGCACGGCCAGACCGAGGCGGGACTCGGCGTCGCGGATGAGCCTGGTGTCGACCGGGCCGTCGGGTACGTCGCCGGCGTCGGCGGGCAGGTGGCTGTTGCTCAGGTGGCGATGGCGTTCTTCGGCTGCCTCTTTGACGGCTGCGGCTTCCGCGGCACGCGCGGTGTCGACCTTGCGCTTCTCCTCCAACGTGCCGAGGGTGCGCGCCAGTGAGGTTTGCTTGTCCTGCAACGTCTCGCGCTGCTCGGCCAGTTCAAGGGCCTTGGTGCGCAACGTGATGAGCTGCTGGTCGAGGGCGTGGAACTCGGAACCGGCGGACCGTTCGACGGTCTCCAGGGTGATGGCGACGTCGGCCGCTTCCTGCTGGCGTGCGGAGGCGGCTTCCTCGGCTTCGTCGGCCAGCGCACTGCTCACCGAGGACCGGGTCATCGCCTCGGCGGCCTGCGCTTCCGCGGCGAACGCGTCGTGCCGGTCGTCCAGCCAGCGGTGGCCAGCGGTGCCGAACGCGGCGACGGCGTCCAGGTTCACCGGGACGTCACTGCTGGCCATGCGCAGGGTCTCGGCGACCATCGCGTCCACTTCGGACACTCGGCGGGCTGCGGCGGCGACGGCGTCTTTTCGGGCCGCGCAACGCAACTGAGCCTTGGTGCGCTGTTCCTCGGCGATCTCCACCGGTTCGGTCGAGGGCTGCCTGGCCAGTTCGCCGGCCAGTGTCGCGCGGCGGATGGCGATCTGCGCCAGCGCGGCGTCCACCCCGGACAGATCGGTGGCGAGCTGCTCGATCAGGCCGGTGAGCTCGGCGATTCGGCCTGCCCGCGCGCGTTTGCGTGAGTCGTCGCCGATGTACGTGGGGGAGGGCTTGGTCCATCGGCCGTGCGCGTTCGCGAGGCGCCATGTGCCGTCGGCGCCAACGGCTGCCGTGTGGCCCGTTGCGGTCTCACCGAACGCGATGCCTTCCAAGAACCGGTAGGCGCGGTCGTCGTCGGTGACGAGCACTTCGAGCAACGTGCGGCCGGGTGCGGGACTGGCCAGCAGCGGTTCGGCGAAGCGGTCCTGGTCGGAGAGGCCGAACGAGTTGCCCGGGGTGAGCCACGCGTCGAGCAGTCCGGACGCTTCGAGGGCGGCCTCAACGGCGGCGCACACGTCGGGTGGTGTGCCAGGGCGGAAGTTCACCAGGCGCCACAAAGGGGCGCCCACGGCAGATGAGCGGTAATCGGCGTCACGGGTGTACGGCGCCGGTGGTGGCACATCGACTTGGTTGGCGAGCTTCTCGCGGATGGAGTTGTACTGCGCGAGTTGGCCGTTGAGCGCCGTGCGTGTCTCGTGCAGCCTGGCCTCGATCGCCGCGAACTCCTCGCGGGCGAGCGCGGCGGCTTCGACGACCTCGCCGTGTTCGGAAACGCGCAGCTCAGAGCAGCCGTGTGCCCACGTCTCGAAGTCGGCGCCGAACTTCGCAAACGCTTGCTCGAACGCCTGCTGCGCGGCCGTTTCCGCGTCCGTGGCGAGGTCGAGTTCTTCGCGGGTCTCGTCGAGTCGAAGACGTGCCGCGTCCCGTGCGTCGACTGCCCTCTCGTGGAGCGCCACGGCTCGCAGGACAGTGTTGATCTCGGCCGTGCGCGAGTCCACGGCGGCGCTGAGCAGCTGACGGCCTGTTCGCGCGTCCGTTCCGGCTTCGATCTCCTCGAACACCGACGGCATGCCCGCGCGTTCGGCGGCTTCACGGGCTTCGTGCGCCGAGTGCCGCAGTTCATCAGCGCGTGCGGCGGCATCGGCCTTGGTTTGCGCGGCCTGCTCGTCGTCCGCAACGGCGCGTGCGCGCAGTTTGGCGGCGTGCTCGGCGGCTTCGGCGGCGCGGTGAATGGCGGCGGAATGCTGCTGCCGCAACAGGTCGAGCTGCTTGCCCTCCTGGTAGGCGGGCAGGTCGGAGATCCCGGAGATCTCGGCGTCGACCGCGCTCGCCTCCCGTCCCAGCGCCGCGAGCTGCTCGAAAGCCTCGTCGGTCAGCGTGATCTGGCGTTGGTACCGACGTTCGCTCATGCGGGCTGCGCGCGTGAGCTCTTCCAGCTGTTCGGACGACGACGACAACGCCCATGCCGATGCACCGAGCACACGTTGCGCATAGGTGCGTTGGACGTCCGCGAGCCGTTCGGCGGTGGCGATCTCCTCATCGAGCCGGCGCAGCTCCTCGCGTTGCCGGTCGAGCCGTTCGAAACCCTCGGCGATCTCGGTGAGGTCCGACTGGTCCAGCGGCGGAAGTGCCTTGGACAGCAACGACGACAGCACGCTCGGGTCGAGCCGCTCGGACAGCTTCGGCGTGCGCAGCTGCAACAGCGCGGTGATCAGCGAGTCATACCGTTGCTCGCTCACGCCGGGGAACAACGTCGTCCGCACCGTGTGGCGGTAGTCGGCCGGTGAGGCGTGCACGACACCGTGCTCACCGATCGCCGCGACGAGGTCGGTCTTGGTCAACGGGCGGCCGGCCTCGTTGACGAGCTGCAGATCCCCGATTCGCTGGCTGGTGGTGAAGTACGCGGCGCTGACGTTGGACGTGTTCGTCGTGGCCTGAAGCCTTGCGCCACAGGTGAACCACTCGTCGTCGTGCTCGAACTCCAGCCACACGTACCCGACGCGGGTGCTGCCCTGGTTGCCCTCGCCCATGAGGTTCCAGTGCATGGTGCGATCCGCGCTGCCGAACGTCGACAGGCGGTGCGGGCGCAGGTTCGCGTCGAAGAGGTACGGCAGCAGCAGCTCCAGGGCCTTCGACTTGCCGGTGCCGTTCGGGCCTCTGAGCAGCAGTCTGCCCTGGTGGAAGGTGAAGATCTCGTCGTAGTAGCGCCAGACGTTGATGATCCCGGCGCGGCTGGGTTGCCACCGGTCAGTCATGCAGCTCCTCGTACCTGGCCGCGGCGGGCAGCCTGCGAACGGTGCCGTTCTCCCTGCGCGCGAGCCCGAACGCCTCGAGCAGCGCGAGCCCGTCCGCCGCGAGCCTGCCCGCACCGCCGTCCGACTGGTAGGCCTTGGCCCAGTTGCGGAACTTGGTGAGCAGCTCGCGTGCTTCTTCGACCAGGTCCTCTGTTCGTGCGGGACCTTGTGCCAACCGGTCGAGCAACAACAACGCGGCGACCTTCGCGTGGCTGTCGTCGTCCGGGAACCTGGTGTCCGTGGCGATCGCGTCGGCATCGACCACGAGATAGCCCTCGGCGCGTTCCTCCAGCGTGCAGCCGGCGAGTCCGATACCGGTCTGGACGATCTTGCGGCCGGTGGGGGAGCTGAGGAACGCGCGCTGACCCTCGGTCAGATCTTCCTTGTACACCACGGGATCGTCGATGAGCCTGCGCATGGTGGAGTGCCGCTGCCACAGGCTGCGGTGCGCCTGGTCGTACCGAGTCTCCTTGGTGAGATCCTCGATGGTGTCCACTGTGGAGGGTGGCTTCGGCGCGGCGAGCAGGCGGGTGACGACGACCGGGTCGCTGCGGATCTCGGTCTCGTTGTGCTCGGTCGCGCCTTGCTGTTGGAGGTAGTTCAGCACGTCGGCGAACGCGGACCGGTCGGCGCGGCGGGTGGGGTCGAACGGCGGCAGGTTCTCTGCGCTCGCCGCTTGTTGAACGCTTTTGGCCAGTGCGTCCACGGTTGTCGTTGTGGCGGTGAGCAGCTCCGCGCACGTGAGGCACAGCAGGATGTAACGCCGGCGGTCGAAGCCCGGTGCGGGCCTGGTGCGATCGGGGTTTCGCGTCGTCTTGAACAGGCGTGCGTACCCGGCGCGCGGTTCGACGGTGACGCGCCAGCCGCAGTAGTAGTCGAACCACTTCACGATCGGTTCGCGCCTGCGCCGGACGAGGTCGAACCCGTCGGGATCGTTGGCGGCGCTGAGCAGCGGACGGGCGAGCAACAGTCGGACGCCACGCGCCACCTCCTCGCTCTCCAGCCGGGCGAGCTGGTTCCCCGTCCTGCTCATCGGCTCTGCACGTCGATCACGTAGTCGGGCCCGCTCAGCGTGCCCTTCTGGGTGGTGATCGTGGCCCAGCCGCGGGCGTTGCGCAGGTTGATCTGCATCCGCCCGTCACTCGTCCCGGCCGCGCGCGTGCCGGTGCTGTCCGGATCGCTGCCGAGCGCCCGCCCGACCAGGTCGATGAGCCGGTGGAAGGTGTCGTGGTCGAGGTTGGTCAGCGTCGAGATCCGGATCGGCCCGTCGGTCTGGATCTGCCGCCACGCGTGCTCCAGCTCGGCGCGTTCCTTCTCGGCCTGCTCACGGCGGTTGCGGCGGATGTGTTCGACATCGCGGATCTTGCCGGTACTGCCGATGTGCTCCTGCTTGCCCGTTGTGCGCAGTTGTGGCGAGAGGTTCACGGGCGGCGTGTTGTGCCACGGCTCGCCGCTCGGGATCAGCTCCCCGTCGGCGTGCGCGAGGTGCGCGTGCCTCGCCGGCCACAGCCCGAAGGCGGCGTTGAACAGCTCGTGCGCCTCGTCCTCCGTGGTCCTGGCGAACCAGTGCGCCAGCGCCTTGAAGTCGGCTGCGGTGTTCGTCGGGCGCTTTTTTTGTTCACTGATCCGGTCGAGGACCCGCAGCAGCTGCACGATCGCCTTGCGCGCCACGTCCTGCAGCTCGTCGGCCTTGGACGGCGTGTCGTGGAACCAGGCCTTGAGGTTCAGCCAGTGTTCTCTTCTTTGCTGCAACCAGTCCTCGTCCTGGTAGAGCCCAGCGCCTTCCTTCGCCCGCTCGCGGACGGCCTGCTCGTCGATCTTGCTCGTGGCCTCGCGAATCCGGTGCTTGCGCGCGTCGAGGTCCGCGATGAAGTCCTTGAGATACGTGATCGTCGTGCGCTTGACGTCCTGGAACGTGGCGAGGTCGTGCTCCTCCTTGAGCAGCCGCTGCAGGTCCGCGTTGAACCGCGCGGTGTTCGTCTGCAGCGTGCCCACGTGCCCTTCGAGCTCCATCAACGCCGCGAACGCCCTCTTCGTCGGCGTCCGGAGCTCTTCGAGGCGGTCCGCGATGGCGTCGAGCACCCCGGTTTGCAACGCCCCACGGCTGGTCAGGGTGTGAAGTGCGTGCTGAACGCCCGCGAACGCCGCCTCGCCGTGCTTCGTGAGCCCGTACCGGTGCTGCCCACTCTCGATCAGCCCCCACTGCCTCAGCGCACTCAGTGAGTCGGTCAGCTGCTCGTCCGTCACCTGCTCGGCCCAACCGACGTCCCGGAGCTTTTGCTGCACGTCGTCGAGGGCCAGTGACGTCTCCATGCGCTCGTTCGCCATGCCGAAAGCACGCAAAACCGCAGTGTGCAGCTCCGCGCCCGCGGCCGTGGTGAAGCGGAACAGGTCCGCCGGCACCCTGTGAGACTTCGTCACGTGGCCCACCCTAGAGGGTCGGAGTAGCTCTTTCGGGTGACACGGCGAGCGGCCGATCTTCGTAACGAGTTCCGGTACGGATCAGCCAGACATCGTGCGCAGGTGCTCCTGGGTCTCCGGATCCTCGGAGTAGACGCAGACTCCGCGCATGCCTCGCGTCAGCAGCACCTTGTAGGTGTTGCGGACCAGCCGGGCGAAGTGAAGGTCGTCGGCCTTCTTCACCGCGGGGTCGTGCGAGTGCTGCCGTTGCGGTTCCCAGTGGTCGTCGCGCCAGACGAAGTCGTTCCCGAAGATCACACCGGCCCAGTCGTACTCGAACCCCTGGGCGGTGTAGATGCAGCCGACCTGGCCGAACCCGCGCTCATCGCTGGCCCAGAAGTGTGAGGCGGGCACGTCGGGGACCCGCTGCTCCGGCTTCGCGTTCCACGGCCGGTGCCAGTCGCCGATCCGCACGTCCGGCACCAGCACCTTCACGCCGTCCTCGGTGACCGGATCGCTCCAGCGCCAGCAGTACCCGGCCGCGATGCGCGCCGTGCCGCCGTCCTTGGCCTGCCGGTCGAGCAGCCATGACTCCATCTCGCGCGGCGACTCCGCACAGCGCACCACGAACTCGTCGTCAGTACCCGCCACCATCGTCGACCAGCGCGTGGGTGTTCCCTTGACGCCCAGCAACCTGGCGACCCACGCGTCGAAGAGCTCCGAACCGCCGCACCGGAACTGGCCGTCGAGCTTCACCACCTCGACCTCGCAGCCCGCTGACGTCGCCGCCGCCTCGATCTCCAGCAGCGAACCCATCTCGCCGGGGCGCACCGTCTGGTTCTCGTCCAGCAGGAACACCGGCACCCTGGCCGCGTCGATCAGCTCCTCGATCTGCCTGCGCGCCTTCTCCCTGGCTTCCCGCTTCGTGTAGCGATTGAGGCTGGTCTCCCGGATGCGGTGGGCCTCGTCGCAGATCAGCACGTCGAGGTCGAGCGGATCCACGTCGATGAAGTTGTTGAAGTACTTGAACATCGTCTGCACCCGCCGGTTGCGGCTGCCGGCGTGCTTGCGCATGGTGCTGGTGAACGACGACGAGCCGGTCGCGTGCAGCACCTCCCTGCCCTGCCGCGCGAGTTCGCCGAGCAGGCTCAACGCGATCACGCTCTTGCCGGAGCCAGGGCCGCCCAGCACGATCACCACGGTCTGCTTGCGTGACGAGCGCGCCTTCTCGACCGCTCTGCGAACCAGGCTGTACGCCACCTGCTGCTCGTCCAGCAGCACGAACTGTTCGCGTTCCTGGATCTCCTTGGCCGCCACGGTGAGCAGCGGCTTGGACGGCGCGTGACGCATGCCGAGGAACTCGTCGGCGGCCTCGCGGGCACCGTCACGCGTTCCTGCGTCGGTGTCGAGCAATGCGCGCAGACGGTTGATCAGCTCACCTTTGTTGTCCAGCGTGTAGAGCTCACCGAACTCGTCGACGCCGTAACGCGTGATGTTCCAGGGCCCCACCTTCCTGGCGTTGTGCAGATAAGCCACTCCATGCACGGCGTCCGGCTGTTCGGCGAGGGCGGGCGTCGAGTCCACGAGGTACTCGCAGTACCGCCGGACCTGTTCGAGCGGATGCAGCACGGGCTGGGGGTAGAACTCGACCTTGACCAGGTCGTCGCCGTACGGCTCGGCCTTCGACCACTGCTTCAGCTCGACGACCACGTACGACGGCCGTCCGTGCCTGGGGTTCCGCCCGCAGAGCACGACGTCGAGGCGCTTCGGACTGTGCGGCAACTTGTGTTCCAGCAGCACCTCGACGTGGCCGAGACCGGCGTCGACGAGATCGCCGAGGAACACCGGCAGACTGCTCTGCCAGGACCGCACCTCGCCGTCGCTCACCCCCGACTCGAACTGGAACCGGGCCTTTTCCTCAAGGGCTTTGTGCAGCCGATCGGCCAAGGCCTCGGCCAGCAACGACTCGGCGCTCTGACGGACGAGAGCCACAGATTGTTCCCCCACCTAGGCATGCTTGATCCACATGCGGGTGGGGGCAGCGACGAGGTGCGGTGCGCACTCGGTGCCCGTCGGGCCGCGAACTCCGAGGCTAGCTGATCTCCAGGCTGCTCAGCCGACCATCACCCGCAGGTGTTCCTGCGTCTTCTCGTCCACCGAGAACATCGTCACTCCCCGCATGCCTCGGGTGAGGAGCACTCGGTAGGCGTTGCGCACGAGCGGGTGGAACAGGCTTCCGGCATCCTTGACACCCGGATCGAAGGAGTGCTCCGGCTGGGCGACCCACCTGTCGTTGCGCCACACCAGGTCCGGACCGAAGATCACGCCCGCCCAGTCGTACTCGAAGCCCTGTGCCGTGTAGATGCAGCCGATCTGGGAGACGCCCCTGGGATCGGTGGCCCAGTAGTCGTGGTGCGGGCCGTACTGGTTGGCTTCCTGGTAGTTCCAGTACCTGCCCCACTTGCCGATGATGATGTCCGCATCCCTGCCGCGTCGGCCTTTCGGCCACGGCCAGCAGAAGCCGGCGGTCAGCCGTCCGGTGTCATCAGGGCGTTTGCTTGCCTTGATCCAGTTCTGCATCTCGACCGGACCGTCGGCCACGTGCACCTGGAACTGGTCGGCCGAGGCCAGGCTGGACCACTTCACGGGCGGCTCGTCCGCGATCCCGAGCAGGCAGTCGACCCATCGGTCGTAGGCGTCGGAACCACCGCAGCGGAATTGCCCGCGCAGATGGATCACTTCTGGCCGGCAGCCGAGCTCACGGGCGATCCTGCTGATCTCCTCGACGGAGCCGACCTCGTACTTCCTGACTCGCTGGTTCTCGTCGAGGAGGAACACCGGCACACGCGCCGCGGAGATCAGTTCCTTGATCTGCGACTCACCGGCTTGCCGCGCCTGCCGGTACGAGCCGGACGGTGTGCTCGCTTCTCTGAGCCGCTGGGCCTCGTCGCTGATGACGAGGTCCAGTCCGTGCAGCCGGTCGGATCCGAAGTCGTTGTTGTACTTGAACATGTCCCCGACGCGACCGTCGCCCGGATCCACGTACCGCCGCATGGTCTTGGTGAACGACTTGGAACCGGTCGAGTGGTAGCCGTCCATACCGAGCGCGTCGAGACGGCCGAGCAGGGACAGCGCGATGGCGCTCTTTCCCGAGCCAGGTCCTCCGACCACGATGAACACCTTTTTCCGGCTGCCTTCGAATGCTTTCACCAGTGCGTTCTCGACCATTTCGTAGGCCGATCGTTGCTGATCCACCAACGGCAGCAGCTCACGCTTTGAGATGGAGTCGCGAGCGATCTCGAGCAGCCGGGAGGATGGCCGCGCCGGGTAGCCGAGGAGCCTCTTGGCCGCGGCCAGGTTCTCCTCGCGGGTCCGGCCGGCGTCGAGCAGCTCGTTCAGCCGTCCGACGAGCTTGTCCCGATCGTCCAGCGTGTACATCCGGCCCCAGTGGTCTCCCGGAACCTGGCCGAGCAGTTCCCGGACTTTCCCGCGACGGGCGTTGTGCAGGTAGGCCAGACCGCTGACCAGTTCCTTCTCTTCGGCGAGTGCCGGAACCGCGCGGTGCATGTAGTGGCAGTAGCCACGCACCTGTGCCGTCGGGTGTTGCCGCAGCTGGTCGTGTTCTCTCAGTCGGACCAGCCCATTCTCGACCGCGTGCACAGTGCTCCACTGTTTGAGCTCCACGAACACGAACGAGGGACGTCCGGAGTGGGGATTGTGCCCGCAGATGACGGAGTCGACCCGGAGCGACGAGCGGGGCAGCGCGTGTTCGAGCAGCACCTCACAGTCGTCCAGCCCGGCTTCGTGCAGGACGGTCAGCAGCGCCTTGAGGCTGTGCGCCCACGAGTCGCGCTCGCTGTCCCCTGCATTGCGGAAGTGGGTGCTGCGGTAAGCCTCGGCGAGACGCAGATGCAGCTTCTCCTCGAGTGATTCCTCCAGCAGGCTTGCGACATCGCCTTGCACGAGTGGCACTTGACCCCCGGTTGTTCGCCCAGTGTGACCCCCATCACCCGATCAGGTTATACCCAAACGAGTGGCTGGTTGTCTGTATTGCACGAACGGCTCGGCGTTGGCCTTCGATCACGATGGGGTGATCCACGTGGTGGCTTGGATCAAGGAACGGGCCGGGTTGCGCCGATCGGACTAACCTGCCGCGCGTGCGGACGAGGCTGACCCCCATGCAGCAGGCGGTGGTGGATGCCGGGCGTCCGTTGCCGCAGCTGACCGATCCGCTCGAGGTGGAGTTGCAGGTCAGTGCGTTCGTGGGGCCCTTTGCGGACAACGAGGAGCTGTGGGAGGTCGTGGTCCGGCACCTGCAGGAGGTGCCGAGCCGGCGGTCCGCCGCGCTGCTCAACGCCCTCGCCCACCTGTTGCCCGGCAGGCCTGGGCAGTGGGCCAAGGAGGCGGCCGTGGAGCAGCCGGCGCCGTCGTGGGACCTCAGGACGCTCAGGTTCGGCGAGTGCTGGATCGGGGACCGGTCGATCGACGCCGGATATCTGGCACTGCTGTGCAGTTATGCGTACGGGGATGAGCCGCACGCCATGGTTTTCATGATCGATGAAATCAGCGGCAGCCTCACGCGGCATGCGTTCATCACTCGTCACGTCAGCGAGGCGCTTGATCGGCTCAAGCAGCAGGTGCGGTTGGAGTTGATCAGTGCCGAGGCGGCTCACTGGCTGCTCAGCCGCAGCTACGACCGGTTCGAGCGGCGGCCCGGGCTCGGGGTGAGCGTCGATGTGCATCAGACGCGGCTGGTGGCGCGCAGGCGAATCGCGCTCGCGATGAATTAGGCGTGCCTGTGCGAATCGCAACGTGTTGATTCGTCCGACAGTGCACATTGTCTGTAGCTCGATGGTGGGACGGCGATTACTGTCCGAGTTGTCGATCACAGGGCGGAGGGACGAGTTGTGGCCGCTCTTCTCGGGCATGACGACCAGGCCCTCAGCCGTGTCCCTGACCAGGCGCGGCATCCGTGGTTGTCAGTCGCGACCCAGCGCTTCGGGCAGACGACCGCGCTGAGCCAGTTGCTGCTGGGCGCGACGCTCGGGTTCGGCATGTCGTTCTGGGACGCGTTCCTGGCGCTCACGATCGGGGCCCTGGTGCTCAACGCGGTCGCGGTCGCGGTCGGCGTGATCGGCCAGCGAGAAGGACTGTCGACGGCGATCCTCACGCGGTGGACCGGGTTCGGGCACGCCGGGAGTGCGATGCTCGGACTGATCATCGCGTTGAGCTGCACCGGGTGGTTCGGGGTGCAGACCGGGCTCGCCGGGGCCACGCTCGCGAACGTCGCCGGTGTGTTGCCCGCGCCGGTGTGGTCCCTGCTCTTCGGCATCGCGGTCACGGTCATCGCGGCCTACGGGGTGCGGTGGATGGCGTGGACGGCCTACGTGGCGGTGCCCGCGTTCCTGCTGCTGCTCGTGTGGCTCGTGCTGACCAAGGTCGACGACCTGCCGAAAGCGCTCACCAGCGAAGCTCCCGGCACACCCATCGGCATGATGACCGCGGCGACGCTGGTGACCGGCAGCTTCATCGTCGGGGCCGCGATCGCGCCGGACATGACGCGCTTCAACCGCAACGAGTGGGACGTGGTGAAGCAGACGATCCTCGGCATCACGCTCGGGGAGTGGGTGATCAGCCTGGCCGGCGTGGTCATCGCGCACGGGCTCGGCACCACGGACATCATGGGCGTCATCGGCTCGTCCAGCGGCTGGATCGGGGCGCTGATCGTCGTCACGGCCGTGCTGAAGATCAACGACTGGAACCTCTACTCGGCGTCGCTGGGGCTCGTGAACTTCTTCGACGCCGTGTTCGCGGTGCGGATCAGCCGGGCGCAGGTGACCGTCATGGTCGGGTGCGCCGGCAGTTTTCTCGCGGCCGCCGGGATCGTGCACCAGTTCAGCCACTTCCTGGTGCTGCTGGGCGTGGTGTTCCCGCCCGTCACCGGGATCATGATCGCCGAGTACTACGTCGTGCGGCGCTGGCGCAACGAGATCATCTCCACCCGGCCGCACGTGCCGAGATCAGCGCCGAGCTGGGTGCCCGCCACCGTGGTCATCTGGCCGGCCGCCGCGATCCTCGGTGAGCTGCTGCCGTTCGGGCAGTCCAGCGTGAACTCCCTCGTGCTCGCGTTCGCCCTCTACGTCTCAGCTGGCAGATTGGACCTGCTCCGCATGAGGACGCGCAGGGCCACCAACCGTAAGGTGGTCGGGGAAGCGTCGGCCGCCTGAGGGGTGGTTAAAGCGAAATGCACATCGGTATCGACGTCGGCGGCACGAACACCGATGCCGTTCTCGTCGAGGGACGGCGGGTCCTCGCCGAGTGCAAGACCACGACCACGGCGGACGTGACGACCGGGATCGTCAACGCGCTCAACGGTCTGCAGGCGGCCCAGCGGTTCGACCAGACGGCGGTCAAGGCCGTCATGATCGGCACGACGCACTTCGTCAACGCCATCGTCGAGGGCAGGGGGCTCGCGCAGACGGCGGCGGTGCGGCTCGGACTTCCCGCCACCAAAGCACTTCCGCCGTTCGTCGACTGGCCGCAGCGGCTGCGTCAGGTCATCGGCGGGCACTCCTACCTCTGCCACGGCGGGCACGAGTACGACGGCCGGGTCATCTCGCCGCTCGACGAGGACGAGCTGCGCGGCGTCGCCACGGACATCGCGGCGAAAGGTGTGCGGTCGGTCGCCATCTCCTCGGTGTTCTCGTTGGTCAACGGCGACTTCGAGCGCCGGGCGGCGGAGATCCTGACCGCCGAGGTGCCGGACCTGCTCGTCAGCTTCTCGCACGAGATCGGGCGGCTCGGCCTGCTGGAGCGGGAGAACGCGACGATCATCAACGCGGCGCTGCGGGAGCTCGCCGAGCAGATCGCCGACGGGCTCACGGAATCCCTGACGGCACAAGGCATCGACGCCCCGCTGTACCTGAGCCAGAACGACGGCACGCTGATGGACCTGGAGTACGCGCGCTGCTACCCGGTCGCCACGTTCTCGTCCGGCCCCACGAACTCCATGCGCGGCGGGGCCTTCCTGTCCGGACTGGACGAGTGCGCGGTGATCGACGTCGGCGGCACCACGACCGACATCGGCATGCTGCACAACGGTTTCCCGCGCGAGGCGTCGTCCGAGGTGATGATCAGCGGGGTGCGCACCAACTTCCGGATGCCCGACGTGCTGTCCGTCGGCCTGGGCGGTGGAAGCGTGGTGCGCCAAGAAGAAGGTCTGTCGATCGGCCCGGACAGCGTCGGCTACCGGCTCACCCAGCAGGCTCTCGTCTTCGGTGGCGGCACGCTGACGACAACGGACATCGCGGTCGCCGCGGGCCTCGCCGAGATCGGCGACCCAGGGCTCGTCAAAAACCTCGACCGCACGCTCGTCAGCTCGGTGCTCGACCACATCTGCGAGCAGATCGCCACGCAGGTCGACCGCATGCGCACGAGCCCCGCGCCGTTGCCCGTCGTGCTGGTCGGCGGCGGCAGCGTGCTGGTGCCGGACCAGGTCGAGGGCGTCGGCGAGCTGATCAGGCCGGGGCACCACGCGTTCGCCAACGCCATCGGCGCCGCGATCGCGCAGGTCGGCGGCGAGGTCGACCGGGTCTTCACGATCGACCCGAACCGGCGGGACGAGGTGCTCGACTCGGCTCGCCAGGAGGCCGTGGACAAGGCCGTCGCGGCGGGTGCGAGGGCCGGCAGCGTGCGGATCGTCGAGGTCGAGGAGATCCCGCTGGCGTACCTGCCTGGCAACGCGAGCAGGGTGCGCGCGAGAGCCGTGGGCGATCTGGTGCTGGAGGACGCCCCGAGGAGGGCGCGTGCGTGAGATCGGAGCGGACGAGCTGAGGCACATCGCCCGTGGCGCCGCGATCCTGGGCACGGGCGGTGGTGGCGATCCGTACATCGGCCGGCTCGTCGCGGAACAGGCAGTGCTGGAGTGCGGACCGGTGCTCGTCGCCGAGCTGCACGAGGTGCCGGACGACGCGCTCGTCGCGGGCATCGGCATGATCGGCGCGCCGACCGTGATGATCGAGAAGCTGCCCGCGGGTGAGGAGGCGGTCACTGCTTTTCTGACACTGCAACGGGAAATCGGCCGGCCGATCACGCACGTGCTGCCGATCGAGGTCGGCGGGATGAACTCGCTCGCGCCGTTCCCGGTGGCCGCGTCGCTCGGCCTGCCGGTGCTCGACGCGGACTGCATGGGCCGCGCGTTCCCGATGGTGCAGATGGTCGTCTGCACGCTCGACGGCGTGCTGGCCAAGCCGCTCGCGATCGCGGACGAGAAGGGCAACTCGATCGTCCTCGACGTGCGCGACAACCACTGGGCGGAACGGCTCGCGCGCTCGGCCACGATCGGCATGGGCTGCACCGCGTTGATGAGCAGCTTTCCCATGTCCGGCAAGCAGGCCCGCGACATCACCATTCCCGGCACCCTCACGCTGGCGGCGAACCTCGGCAGGCTCGTCGAACGCACCCGGCGCCAGCACGCCGACCCGTGCCTGGCCGTCGCGGAGTTCCTCGGCGGCGCGGTGCTGTTCACCGGCAAGGTCGTGGACGTCATGCGCGCCAACGATCCCGGCTTCGCCAAGGGGGAGGCGCGGCTGGAGGGCACGGCCGCCCACGAAGGGGCGAGCTGCCGGCTCGCGTTCCAGAACGAGCACCTCGTCGCGTCGCGCGACGGCGAGGTCGTCGCCTCGGTGCCGGACCTGATCTGCGTGCTCGACGCCGAAGGTGAACCCGTGCCGGCCGAGCGGCTGCGGTACGGGCAGCGCGTCACGGTCGTCGGCGCGCCCTGCCACCCGCGCTGGCGGACGCCGGAAGGTCTTGCGCTGGTCGGGCCGTCGGCGTTCGGCTACTCGCACGAGTACGTCCCGCTGGGGGGCCAGTAGGCGCGCCGGTTGCCAGAGCTTCTCGGGCGAGCACCGGCGGCGCTACTGTCTCGCGCATGCACCTGCTCCAGCCCGACGAGGTGGACCAGCTCGCCCTGGGCGTGGTCATGCTCGGCAGTGGCGGCGGCGGTGGTGAGCACGAGACGCACGCGTTCGCGGCGATGCTCCGGCAGGAAATGCGACAAAGCGGACCTGTCACCGTCCTTTCGCCTGAGGAGGCTGATCCGGACGGGCACGGTGCACGGGTCGGGCTGATCGGCGCGCCGACCGTGCTGATCGAGAAGCTGCCGTCGGGGCAGGAGGCGGAAGACGCGCTGAAAGCGTTGCAGGCGCAGGATTCCACGACCGCGACGGCGGTGATCGGGTGGGAGGTAGGCGGGTGCAACGGGTTGTTGCCGCTGATCCTCGCGGCCCGGCTGGGGCTGCCGTACGTCGACGTGGACGGGATGGGGAGAGCGTTCCCACGAATCGACCAGACGACCTACGACGCGGCCGGGCTGCCCACGACCCCGTTGGCCATCACGGAACCCAGCGGAAACCGGGCGGTGCTCGACGCGACCGGCATCGAGAAGCTCGCGCGCACGGTGATGGTCGACTTCGGCGGCTGGGCGATGATGGTCGCCAAGCCGTTGAAGCTCGCAGACGCGCTCAAAGCGGGCATAACGGGCTCGCTTCAACGCGCGTTGGAGCTCGGCGAGATCTGGTCGCAGCAAACGCTTTCAGTGGACGAACGCGCGAAGGCGTCCGGCGGTTTCCTTGTCGCGCGGGGAAAAGTCGTCGAAGTGTGGCGAGAGTCCGTCGGGGACTTTCCTCGCGGAACGGTGGCGCTGCGGCGCCTGGACGCCGACGATGCGTATGTGCGCCTGGAGATGCAGGGTGAGTACCTCGTCGCACTGGCGGACGGCGAACCGCTCGTGACGACCCCTGATCTGCTGTGCTGCCTGGACGCGGAGTCGGGCAAGCCGGTGTCGACCGAGCGGCTCCGGTTCGGCGCGGTCGTGGATGTGGTCGCGCTCCCATCGCCACCGCAATGGGTTCGGGAGGAGATGCTCGGACGGGTCGACCCGCGGGCGTTCGGCTACGACCTCGACTACCTGCCGTTCCGGGACGTCACGTGATCGACGACGCCGACTCGCTGACCGTGCGCGATCTGCTGGAGATCGGCGTGCTCGGCGACGCGTGCCTGCTGGCGGGCGAGCGCGGGATCGACACCGAGGTCGCGGACGTGCGGCTGGCGGCGGACATGACCGCGGTCGAGGCGTGCTCGGCCGGCGACCTGGTGATCCTCACGGGGCACCAGCCGTACCTCGTCGAGGTGGCGCTGCGCCGTGCCTACAGCGCCGACGTGCGGGCCGTCGTGCTGGTGCGCCCGTCGACCGGCAACTACCAACCTCCTTCCACCGCAACGATTTCCTTCGCCAACCGGCTCGGCGTGCCGCTGCTGCAGACCAAGGCGGAGGACCCGCTGCTGGTCGCCGACTCGTTGCGCACGGCCGTCCGCCGCCCCGAGGTCGCCGCCGCCCGGCTGCTCAACGCCGTCACCGCACGGCTGGGCCGCAGCAAGCCGGACCCGCGGTCGGTCATCACGATCCTGTCCGGCGAGCTGCACGTGACGTGCGCGGTGATGAGTGCGGACGGCACCGCGATCGAGGGCGTCGCTCCGCCGGGCCTGCCGGAGGACCTGCTGGTCGGCTCGATCGCCACCGCCGTCGAGCTGCCCGAGGGCGTCGCGGTGGCCGTCCCGGTGGAGACCGACCGGACCGGGCACGTGCACCTGTGGCTCGTCGCGCACACCCGCGGCCGCAACAAGCGCTGGGCCGAGACAGTTCAGCAGATCAGTCAGGTCGCCTCGTGGGCGCTCGGCAACTGGGTCGCCGCCGAGCGCCTGGAAACCGAGCGCCGGGCCCGTTCCCGAGGCTCGCTGCTGTCCGAGCTGCTCGCCGCGGGCGACGACGTTCCGCCTCAGCTGGTGCAGCAGGCCGTGCTCGCCGGGTGGCGCCTCGACGGCTGGCACACCGGCATCTTCGCCACGCCGAACCCGCCGGCACCGGGCATCCTCGACGCCGCCCACACCGAACGCCTGCGCGTCGAGCTCTCCCGGCGCGGCCTGCACGGCCAGCTGGTCGAGGGCGCGGAGGGCTGGTCGTTCTGGATCACCAACGACGCCGAGCCGCCGACGTCGCAGCACCGCGAGCTGACCGCGAAGCTCACCCAGGCGCTGGGCCCCTGCACGCTCGTCGCCGGCGTCGGGCGGCCACATCCCGGGGCTGCCGGGGTGGGGCGGACGCTCGCCGAGGCACGGGAGGCGGCGGCGATGACCGGAGCCGCCAAGGTCGTGCACATCGACGAGCTGGGCGTGCGGCGGTTGCTGTCGATGGCCGCGGAGACGCCGGCGTTGGTGGAACAGGCGACGCGGCTGCTGGAACCGCTGGCGGGTGTGGAGGACGGGCAGCTGCTGCGCACGCTCGCCATCTACCTGGACGAGGAGTCGGTGACGTCCACGGCGGCGGTGCGGCTCAAGGTGCACCGCAACACCGTGGCGCAGCGGATCAACCGCGCTGAGCAGCTGCTCGGGGTCAGCCTGCTGAACCCGGACGAGCGGCTCGCCGTGCACCTGGCGTGCCGGGCCGTCCGCGCCTCCGAGGAGACGTGACGCGTCACGACCCGCTGTCCAGTTCCTTGTACAGGTCCGTGAGGAAGACCCTGCTGTCCGCGCGGCCGAGCGCCGCCTGGGACAGTTTGTCCCACTGGTGCCGGTATCTGGTGAACTCCGCGGTGCTGCTCGGCTCGACGGATCTGCCCAGCAGCTCGACGTAGACGAAGTTCCGCCCGCTGTCGGCGAAGTCCAGCAACGTGAAGTCGCCCGGCAGGAAGTCGATGTCGGCGTCGAACGGCAGGACGTGGATCGACACGTCCGGATAGCGCTCGTCGATCCGCAACAGCTCGTCGATCTGGTCGAGCGCGACCGCGACGCTGCCGTGCACCCGCCGCCGCACCGAAGACTCGCTCAGCAGGTACTGGAACCGCGGTCCGCCGGCGAGATCGAACAGCTGCTTGCGCTCGAGCCGGGCCCGGATCCGGTCGGTGATCTGGGCCGGGCTCCTGATGCCCGCCTGCCGGAACATGTACTGCTCGGACTGCAGCACGCCGGGAATGCGGTCACCGTGCACTCCCCGGATCAGCGCGGCTTCGCGTTCGGCTTCGAGGTAGCGGCGCACGTGCTGGGGAATAGCACCGCGCCAGGTGCGCTGCCGCGGTGTGGCGGCCGCAAGGGCCTCCATCTCGGCGGCGGTGTCCGAGGTGATGCCGAGCGCGGTGACGATCGCGCGCAGGTCGTCGATCTTGGTGCCGGTCAGGCCGCGCTCGATCCGGTTGATCTTCGCCTGGCTGCCCCTGATCAGCCTGCCGAGCCGGGCCTGGGACATGTCGCGGTCTTTGCGGGCGGTGCGCACGAACTCGCCCAGCTTCTCTCGTCGCGACCGCAACGACTTGGGTTCCGAGCCTCCCACTGACTCTCCGCTCGATCGAGGTGATCGGTCAGGCGGCCATTGTGGGAAGCGGACCCCGGTCGTGGTGCTCGGTATGGGGAAATGGCCTTGATTTGGCTATGAATCCGGATGATGCCGCAGGAATCTCGTGAAGTCGGCCCAGCTCGTGGCCTCGAAGGTCAGGACGGCCCCGTCAGCACGCTTTGAATCACGCACCGAGGAGAGTCCCGGGCGGTGGAGATTCACCTCCACGCAGTTGTCGCCCGCTGGACTGCAGGCGTGTGCTCGCTTCCACTCGTTTGTCCTGGTCATGATTCCCCCTCCGCAGGTAATGTACGCAGTCGTTGCTCGGTGCTAATCAGTTGTCGCTCGATCGTGTGTGTCCACGCGACGTGCTCAACGTGATTAATCGAGTTGCGAAACCGCCGTTGAAGTGGGCGGAGATGCGGTGAACGGTTGATCGCGATCGTTCGGCGGCACGCTTCTTGCGCAGAGCCGAACTCATACGCCGAAGTGATGCCGTTACCGGCTTGAGATTGGTCATCGGTTCGCTATCGTGCTGGCCTTCCGCCAATTC
The DNA here is from genome assembly GCF_040611995.1 of Lentzea sp. NPDC006480. Classification (NCBI taxonomy): domain Bacteria; kingdom Bacillati; phylum Actinomycetota; class Actinomycetes; order Pseudonocardiales; family Pseudonocardiaceae; genus Lentzea; species Lentzea sp. NPDC006480. The sequence goes on along the minus strand of NZ_JBEXPJ010000041.1, from coordinate 10,281 downwards.
ATCCGGAGTCCACCGCGTGAGTGATGACGAGTCGTCGCGCCCCGACCTGCCGCCAGGAGCGACGAGCAACAAGATCGAGGCCGGCACCGCGCGGACTGTGTTCCAGGCCGGGCGGATAGATGGCGACCTCGTCTTCCACGGCGTTCCCGGCGTGGAGCCCCAGCCCGGCCTGGTGTCGATCGCGCCGCCGTACGACCGGCTCACCGGCAAGCTGCACGGCCGCGAGAACGTGGTGAAGCACCTGCTCGGCACCGCGCGAAGATCCGACGGCGCCGTGGTCGTGCTGCACGGCAGGGGTGGTTGCGGCAAGACCTCGGTCGCGCTGGAGACGGCCAGACGGCTGACCCGCGGGGAACCGGTGGTCCGCACGTGGTGGGTCGACGCGGGCAGTGCGGCCGGCCTGGAGGCGGGACTGCGGGAGGTCGCGTTCGACGCCGGGGCGTGCCCGAGCGACATCGCGCGGGCGTGGTCGGGGGAAAGCTCCGCGGTCGAACTGCTGGCGCGGGTGCTCGGCGCGGCGCGCTGGCCGTGGTTGCTGATCATCGACAACGCCGACGACCACCGGGTGCTCGGCGCGTGGCGGCCTGCTCTCACCCAGGGACGGGGCACCACGCTGATCACCTCGCGGGACGGCGGCGGCATGAGCCGCCGCGGCGGTGCCGAGATGATCCTGATCGGGCCGCTGAACGAGGAAAGCGCGGTCGAACTGCTGCGGTCCGCGGCACCCAACGCCACGGGTGACGCGGCGGAGCTGGCCCGCGCGCTCGGTTACCTTCCGCTCGCGCTGCGGCTGGCGGGTCACTACCTGCACGCCGCCTGCAACTTCCCGCCGCTCGCGGCGGTGGCACTGCCGCGCGACTTCGACCAGTACCGCCGCACTTTCCAGGAGCGGTTCGCCGATCTCGACCGGTTGCACGAGATCGGCAGCGGGCTGTGCGAGCGCGAGCTGCTGCTGCGCACCTGGGAGCTGTCGCTCGACCTGCTGGCCGAGCACGGCGAGCCGCTGGCGCGCCCGTTGCTGCGCTGGTTGTCCTTCTTCGAGCAGGCACCGGTTCCGTGCGTGCTGCTCGATCACCGCGTCCTGTCGCAGTCCTCGTTGTTCCCAGAGGTCAGCGAGATGGACCTGATGCGGGTGCTGGTGCTGCTCGGCGACTTCGGCCTGATCGAGCAGGCCACGATGACGGATCCGCGGTCGTCGGGCGTGTCCGTGACGTTCCTGAGCGTGCACCCCGTCATCCGCGAGGCGAACCGGCACCAGACCGACGTCCAGCAGGACTTCCAGGCCTATCTCGCGCTCTGCGTCGCCGCGCTGGACGGCTGCACCAGCTATCTGTCCACATCGGACCCTCATCACCTCGCGCAGTGGGGTGTGCTGAGCCCGCAGTGCGCGTACGTCGTCGACCGCATCCACGACGCGCGTGCCACGTTCGCCAACGCCGAGCAGTGGGAGCTGATGGGCAGCAGGCTCACCTGCGCGGTGGCCCAGTTCGCCCGCATCTCGCGGTCGTACGCCTTCGGTGAGGCCATGTTCCGGCACGCGCTCGTGGTCAGACTGCGGTACCTCGGCTTCGGGCATCCCGAGGTGCTGACGGTGCGTCGCGAGCTGGCGCGGCTGCACTGGGAGCGGAGCCAGACGCGGAGCTCGATCGAGGAGTACGCGGCACTGGCCGACGACTGCGGCGAGAACCTGGGCGAGCACGAGCTGACGCTGGCGTGCCGGCTCGATCTGGCCCTAGTCCGTGCGCAGTTCGGTGAGGTGGGGACCATCGTCGACGAGTACCGGGCCGTCGTGCGGCTGAGCAGGAAGCTGAGCGGCCGCACCGACCTCATCGGCCTGTCCGCGCAGGTGGGTCTGGTCAAGGAGCTGTGGGACCGCGGCGACGAGTCGTGCCTCGCCGAACAGTTCCAGCTGTTGTCGATGCTCAAGGAGATCGACGGTGGCGTTCTGCCGGCCGTGTTGCAGGACCTGCGGACCGCCATCTGGCGGCAGCTCTGGACCTGCATCGCCTGGTTCCACGGCCGTTGAGCGCGTCAGGTCGGCACGAACGCCGGGAGCACCGCGTCCACCTCGAAGCCGCCGTCGTCCGTCGGGCCCGCGGTGAGGGTGCCGCCGACCATCTCCACCCGGCCGCGCAAGCCGGTCAGACCGGAGCCAGGGGCGCGGGTCGTGTCCGGTGCGGACGGCGGGGCGGTGTTGCGGATGACGGCACGGACGCTGCTCGGTCCACAGTGGATGGTGATCTCGGTGTGCGCGCCGGGCGCGTGCTTGTGCACGTTGGTCAGGGACTCCTGGACCACGCGGTACATCGTGCGGCGCACGGCTGGGGAGATGATGTCGGTGTCGCCGTGTTCGGTGAGGGTCACTTCGAGGCCGGTCGCGGCGGAGTCGGCGACCAGGTTGGCCAGGCGGTCGGGCAGGACGTCCGGGATGCGGGCGCGGCCGTTGCGCAGGACGCCCACGAGGTCGCGCAGCTCGGCCAGCGCCTGACGGCCCGCGCTGCGCAGCTCCTCTGCGGACCTGCGCACGTCGTCGTCCTGCGCGGACACCTTCAACGCCCCGGCCTGCAGGATCATCAGGTTCAGGCGGTGGGTGACGACGTCGTGCATCTCTGCGGCGAGCCTCGTGCGCTCGTCGGCGCGGGCCTGTTCGGTCCGGAGCTCGTGCACGGCCCGTTCCATGCGCTGGGCGAGCCTGCGCCGGATGAACAGGTAGGCGACGGCGAACCCGGCGATCAGGAGGAAAGCGATTACCGCATCGGAGATGTCCAGCGCTGCCGTGGGCAACGCTGGAGCGAGGTCTCCCGCTGCCCGCTTCACGCGCGTGACGATACTGCCGGGTAGGTGTCCACGATCACCTACGGGAGCAGGGCATGCACCCTACTTTCGCAGGTGGCGGGCGCCGGTGGATCCGCCTGCCGGACACGTGCGTCCGTTCGCCGCGTCAGTTCCGTCGGAACAACGCCGTCCACAGGAACGGCTTCCCGAACTCCGGTGAGTCCGGGGGTTCCTCGGCCATCCGGCGCAGCTCGACCTCGTCGAGGTCCTGGAAGATCCACCGCAGGTCGTCGGGGTTGTAGCCGACGCCGCCGTTCAGCCCGGACCGGTACAGCTCGGCGTCCGGGGCGGCGGTGCCCTCCTCGGCGGTGAAGCACGTCAACGCGAAGTGCCCACCGGGCTTCAAACAACGATCGAGCAGCGCGAGATAGCTGATCCGGCGGTGCGGTGGCAGGTGGTGGAAGCAGCCGGAGTCGTAGATCAGGTCGTACGAGCCCTCGGTCGCGAAGGCGTCGTCGTGCCGGAACCGGACGAGATCGCCGCCCCGTTCGCGCGCCCACGCGATGGCCGACGCGGAGAGGTCCACCGCGTCGACCTCGAAACCGTTGCGCGCCAGGTAGATCGCGTTGCGGCCCGGCCCGCAGCCGACGTCGAGGGCGCGGCCGGGGGTGACCAGGCCGCGCTCGACGTAGCTCACGAGGTTCTCGTCCGGCTTCGCGACGAAGAACGGGATCTCGCGGTCGCGGTCCGCGTAGAACCCGTCCCACCAGTCGCCGGTCTTCGCATCGAGCAGACCGTCCATCAACGACAGCAGATCAGCAACGGTCCTGACATGCCGAATCACCGCATACCCCCAGGTGGACAGGGGTTCAGTCTACCTTCAGAGGCCACCTTCGGAGAGGCGTTTGCGGTAGCCGCGAGCACCCTCTGAGCCGACGTTCTCGTTGAAGTCGACGCCGCCTGGGTTGGTCTGCACGTGGTAGTAGACCGCGCCCCACAGGCTGCCCGCGACCGAGTCGTCGAAGTGGATGAAGTTCCCGTACTTGTAGCCCTTGTCGTACGGGGTGAGCGCGGTCGTCCTGATCGAGTACTCGGTCGCGATCACGGGCTTGCCGGGCCACTTGGAGGCGCAGCGCGACAGGGTTTCCGCGTAGGTGAGCTCGTTCCACTCGCCCTGGCGGGTGAAGCTGCCGTCGCTGGGGTTGCTGTAGAAGTGCACGCCCACGTAGTCGCACTTCTTGATGGCGTTGACGAAGTTCGGGTTGCCGTACCACGTGTCGGGGTTCGTGGTCTTGTTCGGCGACAACGCCGTGCCGCAGATCTTGGCTCCGGGGAAGGTCTCCCGGATGCGGTCGATCGTGACACTGAGGTTGTAGCCGTAGACCCACGGGTCGGTCACGCGGATGTTCGGCTCGTTGCCCAGCTCGATGATGCACTTGTCGGCGCCCGAGCGGAGGCTCTTGTACTCGAAGAAGCGGGAGTCGCGGATCTCGGCGACCGCACGGTTCGGGTCGATCACGTTGTCGGTGTCGCCGGTGACGGTGCGGACGATCAGGAAGTTCGTTGCGCCGCAAGCGGTCCAGACGTGGTCTTTGTAGTTCGCCCACGGACCGGGCATGCCCCAGCCGGTGACGACCTTGGCGAGGTTGGCCGACTGGTTGTTGATCGCGTCGATCCACGTCTGGTAGCCGTCGGTCAGCAACGGGCCGTGCGCCCGGTAGTGCGGCACCGCCAGCGCCTGGCCCGGCAGCGACGCCATGCCCGCCGCCGCGATGGCACCCGCCGCCAGCTTGCCCACCGCTCGGCGGCTGTACTGCTTCTCGCCGGACATCGGCGGTCTCCCTTCGTCGAGGAACGCCGACAGGCAACAGCGCCGGGGTATGAGACCCGGTATGCGAGCGGTATGTGAACAAGTGACCCTAGACACCGGTAACGTCTCGTTACTAGTTTGGCCGCATGACAGGAGCCGTGACGGGCGCACATGTGCGGGAGACCAACGTGCAGGTCGTCTACCGGGCGATCCGGCAGTCGCACCCGGTGACCCGTGCGCAGCTCGCGCGGTACCTCGGGATGTCCAAGCCGACCGCGAACCGGGCGATCGACGACCTGCTCGGCGCCGGGCTCGTCGAGGAGGTGCCACGGCCGAAGAACGCGGCGGGCTACGACGCCGTCTACTTCGGGCCGCGAGCGCAAGCGGCCACCGTGCTCGCGCTCGACCTCGGCAGCCGGTTCCTCCGCGCGTGCGTCGCCGACCTCGACGGGACCGTGCTCGCACGGCTCGACCAGCCCGTGAGCAGCAACGATCCCGAGCACGTCCTGGACGTGGCGACGGCTCTCAGGGATGAGCTCGTCGCCGCGACCGGGGCCGCGCCCGAGATCGCCACGATCGGCATCGGCGGGGTGATCGACCCGCGCACCGGGATCGTGCACGACGCCAACCAGGACGCGCTGGAGGGCTTCGCGGCTCGAGCCGAGCTCTCCGCCGTGCTGGACCTGCCGGTCATCGCCGAGAACGACATCAACCTCGCGGCCGTCGGGGAGGGCTGGCGCGGGGCCGGCCTCGGCGTGCGGAACTTCGCGTTCCTCTCGATCGGCAGCGGCGTTGGTGCGGGGCTGGTGCTCGGCGGCGAGCTGCACCGGGGTGTCAACGGGGCCGCGGGCGAGATCGACCACGTACCGGAAGGGCAGCGGTTCCGCTCCGACAGCCCGGCCGCGGACGCGTTCCTCGCGCACGTCTGGCAGCACTCCGACTTCGTCACGACGGAGGAAGTCGTCGCCGCGGCCCGGCAACGCGACGAATGCGCGCTGCACCTCGTCGCGTGGGAGGCGGCGCGGATCGCCGAGCACGCCGCCAGGATCACGTCGGTCGTCGACGTGTCGCTGATCGTGCTCGGTGGCGGGATCGGGTTGAACGGCGACCTGCTCGCCGAGCCGGTGCGCGCCACCTTGTCCGGCCTGTCCGCCTATCCGCCGGCTGTCGAGACATCCCAGCTCGGCGAGGCCGCCATCCTCACCGGTGCCGTCGCCACCGGGCTGAGCTCCGTGCTCGCAGATCTCGTCACCACCAGGGTTTCCGCCGCCAGCTGATTGCCCACCACCATCAGGAGAGGCTCGATGCTGCGCATTTTCGCTGCTCTCTTACTCGCGGCCGGGACACCGCCGGCCGCGCACGCCCCGCTCGACCTGCTCGCGGGCCAGGACTGGGCGCACTTCGCGGGCGCCACGCAGACCGCGGACGGCGTGCAGATCCGGCCGCTCGATCGCTGGATCGTGGCCACGGAAGGTCAACGGTCCCAGCCGAACCCGCCGGTCAACCTGCTCGGCCCGCGACTCACCGTCAACGGCACGTTCCAGGTCGACGCGACCATGTCCGGTTCCGGCTACCTGCAGCTCTACGGTTCATTGCCGATCATCTACGACGAGTGGCGGCAGGAACCGCCGAGCGTGCGCGTCGGGGTGGTCGACGGGAAGCTGGACGTCGCCCTGTGGAACGGCAAGAGCGACAAACCCGTGCAGGCCAAGAAGTTCGGCTCGGGACTGTCCGGTGACGTCGCGGTGCAGGTGAAGCGTTCGGGCTCCACGTTCACGTTCTCGGCCGGTGGCAAGGAGCTCGGCACCCTGGCTGATCCGGGCGTGTTCTCGTCGGGTCAGGTGTGGTTCGGTGCGGACGGGTCGTGGCGGCTCAAGTCGCTGACCGCCACCGGGGCCACCGGGATCCGCAAGGCGCCTGACTGGAAGCAGAAGACGGTCTCCGGTTCGTTGCGGTCACGTGCGGAAGCGTTGCCGCGCAAGATAGGTGTGGGCAGCGCACTCGCGGTGGCGCCGCTGGTGGCTGACGACGCTTATCGGGCGACGGCCGGTGAGCAGTTCGACCTGATCACGCCCGAGAACGACATGAAGCCCCAGTTCGTGCAGCCCACCCGCGGGGTGTTCGCGTTCGAGGAAGCCGACGCGATCGTGGACTTCGCGCGTGCCAACAACATCGCGGTGCACGCGCACACGCTGGTGTGGTTCGAGGCGCTACCGACGTGGATGAGGTCGGCCTCGGACAAGAAAACCGTGATGACAGACCACATCAAGACCGTCGCCGGGCACTTCAAGGGCCGGGTCGCGGAGTGGGACGTCGTCAACGAACCGATGAACGAGGACAACTCCGATGGACTGGAACACAATCTTTGGTATCAGGCCATGGGAGCCGACTACATCGCCCAGGCCTTCCGCGTCGCCCGCACAGCAGATCCTGCCGCCGTGCTGTATCTCAATGAGTACGGGGCGGAACAAGAGGGACCGCGCTGGAAGGCTTTGTACGCCCTGGTGAAGAAGCTCAAGCAGGACGGCGTGCCGATCGACGGCGTCGGCCTGCAGAGCCACGAGTACGAGGCGGGCGACCGGGTGCCGGCCGAGACGTTCCGCAAGCACGTCCGCGCGCTGGCCGACCTCGGGCTGAAGGTCCGGGTGTCCGAAATGGATGTTGTCACGTCGGACCAGGCGTTGCAGGCCAAGCAGTTCGGCGAGCGGCTCGCGGTGTGCCGGCAGGAGTCGAACTGCACCGGCTTCACCTCGTGGGGCTTCACCGACCGGTACGGCTCGACCGCCACGACGAACCGGTACCCGGCGCTACCGGGCAACGCGCTGCCGTGGACGTCGTCGATCACACCGAAGAAGGCTCACACCGCGATGCTCGACGCGTTGCGGAACGGTTCGTAGCAGTCGAAGGTCTCGATCGAGCTGATCAGCCCGTCGCGCATCTCGGCGAACTGCGCGATGTGCGCGACGAGCTGGTCACCGCTGCGCAGCACTCCGGTCCAGGTCAGCCGGACGATCACGGTGTCGCCCGAGCGCGAGGTCGAGTGCACGTCGTACTTCTGGCTCGACAACAACTTCACGCCGGCAGCGGAACCCTCGATCATCTTGTCCAGGGGCATTCGCGCACCGGTCGGCTTGATCAGGTTCGGGTGCTCGACGGTCACCGCGTCGGTGGTGAAGAACCGGCGCAGTGCGTCACCGGACTCCCCGGCTTCGAGCGCCCGGTGCAGTGAGTGAATGGTCTCCATATGCACAACCATAGTTGTACAACCGTGGTTGTCAATGTGAGGATGCGGGCGTGGACCTGATGGACATCGACCTCGCCACGCTCGCGTTCCTGGCGGGCAGCTCCGCGAACGACGCGATTCTGCGGCGGCTGCACGAGATCGGGCACGACGGTGTGCGCGTCTCGCACGGGTACGTGATCCAGCACCTGATCGAGAACGCGCCGACGGTGTCCGAGCTGGGGGAGCTGCTCGGCGTGACACAGCAGGCCGCCTCGAAACAGCTGGCCGAGCTGGAACGGCTCGGGTACGTCGTGCGCGAGCCTGATCGCGTGGACAGCCGGATTCGGCGCGCGAGCCTCACGAAACGCGGCCGGAAGCTCGTGGAGGACAGCAGGAGGATCCGCCGGGAGCTGGACGTGCACGGCGACGACGCGGTGAAGCGGGCGTTGATCCGGTTGCTGGACGCGACCGGCGGCACCGAACGCGTGCTGAGGCGCCAGGTGCCGCCGGTCGGGTGAGCCGGTCTCAGGCACGGCGAATCGTTTGGGTTCGTGCCGCAGTTGCGATGATCTTCCGGTGTGCCGCGCCCGCACGTCCCACCTGAACGGTGCGGAGATCCAGCCGTGCGTGACGCCGGTGTCCGAGCGCGCCGGGCAGACCGTGACCATGATCGAGGGGCTGGCTTCCGGTGACGACCTGCACCCCGTTCAGCAGGCGTGGCTGGAGCAGACGTGCTTCCGGATCAGGCGGGCCGTCAAGTCGGCGGCGGCCAAGATGACCTAACGTTCGGTGCGTGCTGGCGCTGTCGGTGTTGTTGCTGGTGGCCGTGCTGGTCTGCGCGGTCGTCCGGCCCTGGGGATGGCCCGAGGCGGCGGTTGCGGTGCCGGCCGGGGTGCTCGTCGTGCTGGTCGGCGCGTTGCCGGTCGGGCACGCCGTGGACGAGGCGGTGCGGCTGGGGCCGGTGATCGGGTTCCTGGCCGCGATCCTCGTGCTGGCGCAGCTGTGCGACGACGACGGCCTCTTCCACGCTTGTGGGACGTGGATGGCTCGGGCGTCGGGTGGGCGGCCGCGCCAGTTGCTGGGCGGGGTGTTCGTCACGGCGTCGGTGATCACGGCGGTGTTGAGCCTCGACGCGACCGTGGTGTTGCTGACGCCGGTGGTGTTCGCGACGGCCGCGCAGCTCGGGGTGCGGCCGAAGCCGCACGTCTACGCGTGCACGCACCTGTCGAACTCCGCGTCCTTGCTGCTGCCGGTGTCGAACCTGACGAACCTGCTGGCGTTCGCGTCGAGCGGGCTGAGTTTCACGCGGTTCGCGGCGTTGATGGCGTTGCCGTGGGTGGTGGCGATCTGCCTTGAGTACGTGGTGTTCCGCCGGTTCTTCCGGACCGATCTCGACGCGCCGGCGCACGCCCCGTCGGTGCGGCCGCCGCGTGAGCTGCCGGTGTTCGCGCTGGCCACGGTCGGGCTGACGCTGGTCGGGTTCGTGGTGGCGTCGGCTACCGGGATCGACCCGGCGTGGGCTGCGTGTGCGGGTGCGTGCGCGATGGCCGTCCGTGCGCTGATGAAACGTCGTACGTCCGTGCTGAAGATCGTGCAGTCGGCTTCGTTGCCGTTCCTCGCGTTCGTGCTCGGCCTCGGTCTCGTGGTGCGGGCGGTGGTGGACAACGGCCTGGACGAGGCGCTCAGGCATGTGGTGCCGAGCGGCAACGGGCTGCTGGCGTTGCTCGGCGTCGCGGCGGTCGCGGCGGTGCTCGCGAACGTCATCAACAACCTGCCCGCGGTGCTCGTGCTGCTGCCGTTGGTCGTGCCGCTCGGGTCCGGGGCGGTGCTGGCGGTGCTGCTCGGCGTGAACCTCGGGCCGAACCTCACCTACGCCGGGTCGCTGGCGACGTTGCTGTGGCGGCGGATCGTGCACGACCACGACACCGAGGTGAACCTGCCCGAGTTCACCAAGCTGGGCCTGCTCGCCGTGCCTGCCACCTTGGTGGGCGCGGTCGTGGCACTGTGGGCGTCCCTGCACGTGATCGGAGGATGACCATGACAGTCGTCGTGTGGATCGCCGACGACACCTGGCAGTCCAGTGTGGACGCGGCCCGCGCACACGGGTCCGACTTCCTGCTGCTGCACGTGAGTGACCACGACGTGCCCGGCGCGGCTCATGGCGCGTTCGCCGGGCTGTTCGGGAGAAGTCACCCCTCGCGGGATCCGGGCAGCAGGCTGGACGACCTCGCCGCTGATCACGCTTCGAGGCTGCTGGAGGCGGCCGCGGCACGCCTCGGGCTGCCGTGCGAGACGTCTGCGCGAGTGGGGCGGGTCGAGCACGAAGTCGTTGCGGCCGCTGGAGATGCTTCGTTGCTCGTGGTGTGCCGCGACGGCGACGTCAGCCATGCCGGTCCGCGCAGCCTCGGCCCGGCGACCCGGTTCGTCGTCGACCACGCGCCCTGTCCGGTGCTGCTGGTCTGGCCAGCATAAG
>NZ_JBEXPJ010000040.1:0-63952 GCF_040611995.1 Lentzea sp. NPDC006480 | reverse complement strand
GCCCCAACTGAAACACCGGATCGCCGTCGACGGAATGACACTGCGCCGAGCGGCGATCTCACCGGACGGCCGGACCCTGGTCACCACGAACAACAGCAACGAGACCCTCGTCTGGGACCTGACGGGAACCACACCGCAACGCGTCGGTCCGGTGCTGAGCGGGGACCTCCAGCCGATCACGGACATGGCGTTCACGGACGACGGCAGCATGCTGGTGACCGCCGACCGGCACGACGCACGGCTGTGGAACATCTCCGAACCCGCACGGACACATCTGCTCGGCTGGTACCTCCACTACGACGGGGCGAGCGAGATCAACGCTGTGGCGTTCTCCCCTGGAGGCGAGCTCCTGGCATCCGGTGAGGGCCTCTGGGACGTGACGCGACCGGAGGGGCCTCGGCGAGCGGGGCGGCTGCCGGTCGGCACGGCGCCGCTGCGGGACGTGGCGTTCTCACCGGTGCGCGGACTTGCCGCGGTGGCGGGCGACGACGGTGTCCTGCTCGTCGACGTGTCCGATCCGGACCGTCCACGTGCCGTGTCCGCACGGCTGGCCGGGTCCGAGCTGACGAAGTCCCTCGACTTCTCGCCCGACGGCCGCACGCTCGCCATCACGGGAGGCATCGGCGGGACAGAGATGTGGGACGTGAGCGACCCACCGGCACCGAGACGCGTCCACGGCACGCCGCCCGCCGGCACGGCCGGTTCGGTGTCGTTCTCGCCGGACGGCCACAGCCTCGCCGTGGAGAACACCCTGTGGGATCTCACCGGCAAGTTCCGCCCGGCGCCGATCGGCCGGCCGTTCGGAGGAGAGGTGCGCAGTCTCGCGTTCAGCCCGGACGGGAGGACACTCGCCATCGGCGGTGAAGACCGCGTCGCGCTGTGGCGCCCGGCCGATCCGGCCGCACCGATCGGGGAGCCGCTGACCGGCGTCTCGCAACGGGAGCCGACCGCGGTGACGTTCGCCCCGGACGGCCGCACACTCGCGGCGGGCACCACCTTCCAGGACGTTACGGACCCCGGCCGGCCCCGGAAAACGCACGACCTGGAGCGCTCGACGGTTCTCACGGTGTTCTCCCCGGACGGGAACTACTTCGTGACGACCACCTCGGGCGAGACCGGCAGCTCGCCGTCGCTGTGGCCATCGCACGACCCGGCCCGGCGCGACCGGCAGCTCCGAGGGCATGAGGCGAAGGTCGTGGCGGCGGCCATCGCACCGGACAGCCGCCTGATCGCCGGCGTCGGCTCGGACGGTTTCGTTCGAGTGTGGGACCTCCTCGCCCCGGGAAGCATCCCCGAGCCGCTCATCGGCACCGTCCCCGGCGCCACCTCAGTGGCCTTCTCCTCCGACAACGGCGTGCTGTTGGCCGGCGGGTCCAGCGGCTCGGCACTCGCGTGGGACACCAGAAGCGTGTCCCGCGTCGGGCAGCCGATGCCGGGTGCCGCAGCACAGGTCGCCTTCGCCCCACGCGGCCGGCTGCTCGCGACGGGCAGCCCAGAAGGCACCATCGTCCTGTGGGACATGACGGATCCGTTCACACCACGTCAGCTCGGCCCGCCGCTGGGGTTTCGCGCCCGCGGGCCGCTCGCGTTCAGCCCGGACGGCACGACGCTCGCCGCGGGCGATGTGGCGGACGGCGTGCGGCTGTGGGACCTCAAGCCGTTGAACTCCGTGCAGGACAAGCCTTTCGACCTCGCATGCGAGATCCTCGGAGGAGGTCTGTCCGAACAGGACTGGCCCCGGTTCGTGCCCGGCCTGCCGTACCTGGACACCTGTTCCTGAGTTTGGAAGGCCACCGAACAGCATGCTTTCAGGTTGATCTGCGGGCGATGAGTGGAGGCGAACGGACGGCCGGTTCTACCGTCCCCGCATCACGGACCGGGCGCGCACACTGCGCGAGCACGAGAAGATAGCGTCGAGCATCGTCGGCTGGTCCATGAACGTCGTGCACGGCATGTTTCAGACGCCCGACTACACGCGGTACCTCGCACTCGCCAAGCCGATGCCGACCCGATGCCGACCGAAGAGGCGCAGAAGCTGGTGGAGAACCGAATCGCCCGCCAGAAAGCGGTTCTCGACGGCTATCGCAACTGCGTCGAAGTGGGCCGTGGCGTCGGGATCAGGGACAGCAAGGCCCCCGCCACGCACCTCCCGCTCACGGCCCACCAGTGGACGCACCTGCTGCGCGCGGTCAAAGGCTCGTGATCACGTGGCCCTGCCGGGAGCGATGTAGAGGTTCATCCCGGTGAAGTCGAGCGTGACGGTGCTCGGCTTCCAGAAGGTGTGGAAGAAGGAGACCGGCACGTCGAACCCGAGGGGCGCGACCGAAGCGGCCGGGTGCGACTCGCAGTAGATCTCCCTGGCGGCGACACCGCCGAGCCGGATCTCCTTCGGGTAGCAGGGATAGGTGACGGCCGGGCTGCTGTGGGCGAACGTCTCGAGTGGACGGTCGTGGTCGGTGCGGATGCGCAACCGCTCGGCCGTGTCGCCGAACACGACGGCGGCCATCTCGCCGCCTCCGCCGAAGTTCGTGCCCACCACCCGAGTTCCGGAGCCGGCGACGCTTCCGGTGCTGTGCAGGTAGTGGTCGTTCATCAGCCACAGCGGCAGCGGTTTGGCGCCCGCTCGGGTGGCGTCGGCGCGGGCCTGCGCGGCAGCTTCCGGGGTGGGGCGGCGCAGGATCAGCTTGCGGCCGGCGTAGTCGAAGGTGGTCAGCAGGTGGTAGAAGACCCACGTGCCGATCATGCCGTCGGAGTCGGTGTCGACGTCCTCGCCGGACTCCGTGGTCGACCAGCCCACGGGGACGTTGCGCAGCTCGATGCCGCCCAGCCTGAACGACTCCAGCACGCCGTAGTGCACCCAGATGCTGCCGCCCTCGTAGTCGATCTTCTGGCTCGCGACGGGGCTCAAGCCGGCGTCCTTCGCCACGGTTCCGCGCACGCCCATGCTCGGGGCGCCGGTGTAGAACGTGAAGTTCCGCGCCGGTCCGCCGTTGAGCGAGACCTCCATGAGCGGCATCGGGTCCATCTTCAGAAACCGCGCCTCGCCGACGTCTCCGTGGATCTGGTATGGCTCACCGCGCACAGCCGCGAACCAGGTGGCGTAGGACTGCTCTCCGATCGCCTGCCAGTGCGGTACGGACAGCGCGAGCTTGTCCTGCCGGAGGTAGCAGTCGGCCAGGAACTCGTGGGTGGTCTTGTCACCGGGATCCAGCTCGATGGCCAGCTTGAGATGTTTCTCGGCGTCGGCGAACCTGTTGGCGAACAACCCGACCAGACCGCGCCTGCGGGCCGCGTGCGCGTTCGTGGGGTCGGTCTTCAGGATCTGCTCGTAGGCGCGGCCGGCCTCCTCGAACCTCCCGGCCCTGAACAACGCGTCCGCGTCACCGGGCGAGCCCAGTGCCGTGGCCACCCCGCCGAGCAGCGGTGCTGTCGCGACGGCACCGGCCACCGCGGCGGCACCGCGCAACAGCGAACGCCGGTTCCACTGTCCCCCAGTAGTCACGCCTTCTCCTTCGTGTCGGCATGGACCGTTGCGGTCCGTGCCTCCATCGAAGATCGAGGACTGTTGCCGTGACGTATGCGGATTTCGATACGCCCGCGATAGGCGCGTCGATCACGACCGGGGCGCCGGAGGTTGCCAGCCGCCGGTGACCTCCTTGGTGGCTTTGTGGGGAAAGCGGCGTTGGGCGTGTGCCTGCGCGGCCGAGCCCGGCAGGACGTAGAGGGTTTCCTTCTTCTCCTGGAGCGGTCGCAGCACGGTGTCCATGAAGGTCTTGCGGTCGTCGAGGTACGGGCCCAGGACGTCCTCACCCGCGGGGCAGACGGCCACGCAGTACCCGGACTTGTAGCCGGGCGGCGAGGCGAGGCTCTGCCACATGGAGGCGCTTTCGGAGTCGGTGACGCGGGAGCGGTAGTCGGCGGCGTCCTCGCTGTCGGCCACGGTCTGCACCCAGTCGGTGAAGCCGCTCATGAACTCGCGGTAGTTGTGGGTGGCGCAGGCCAGCCCGTCGAACTCCCCGGTCTTGCGGATGGCGCCGACCGGGCAGGCGGCGACGCACAACTTGCAGTCGATGCACGGGTTGTAGTCCAGCGCTTGCCCGTACTCGCTCACCGGAGCGTCGACCAGCACGGTGGCCAGCAGCACGAAGCTGCCGAACTTCGGGTGGATGACGTTGCGGTGCAGGCCCATGACGCCGAGTCCGGCGGCCACCGCGACGGTCTTGTGCGCGACGACCCAGATCCGTCCGGGATAGCGGTCCATCTCCTGGGGGAAGCCGACCGACGGGTTGAGCGCGCGGTAGCCGGCGTCCTGCAGGGCCTGGGTGACGCTGCGGGCGGTGTGGTCGGCGTGCTCGCCGGCCTGGTGGAACTCCTGGTTCGCGACGCTGCGGGCCGGCGAGCGGCAGTTGTCGCGGTTCATCCGGAAGACCATCGCGATCAGGGAACGGGTGCCGGGCAACGCGGCCTGCGCGTGCTCGCGCTCGCCGGCCAGGTCGGCGTGGTCCAGGCTGACCGCGGCCACGTCGTCCGCTCCGGCCGCGAGGCACAGGTCGCGCAGCCAGGACGCGTCGATCACCGCGGGTGGGCTGGTCCTGCGCTGGGCGAGCACGGCCCGCACCGACGGATGCGCGGCCAGCTTCGGCGGCAGCTCGGCAGCGCTCATGCGACGGAGTCCAGCAACGCGTCGGGCCGTTCCAGAGCGATGAAGTGGCCGGCGCCCGCCACCTGGGTGAACTCGGCGCCGGGCAGGAGTTCCCGGTTGGCCTGCCGGTCCGACGGCCTCGACCAGTCCTTCTCCCCGTAGACGAGGTGGATGGGCGCGGTGACCTCGCGGTAGCGGGCACGGGCCGCGACGAGGCTGGGCAGATTGCGGTAGACGGCGCGGGCGACGGTCGAGTAGCCGGGACGGCGGCCGACGCTGAGGAGCTCGTCCAAGTAGTCCTCGCGCAGTGCGGCGGGGTCTGCGAGACCACCGGTCAGGATGGCCCGCATGACGGGTTTGGGTTCCAACCGCGCGAGCAGCGGGCCCACACCGGGTGCGACGACGCCGGTGATGATCAGCCGAGCCAGCAGGCTGGACCTCATGATCCCGCCGGCGTAGTCGTAGGCGTTCACCGCCACGACCCGGCGGACGCGGCCGGGGAGGTCGGCCGCGGTGGTGAGGGCGAGCACGGCCCCCATCGACTCACCGAGCAGCGTCACGTCGCTCAGGTCGAGCTGCGTGATGAGCCGGGTGACGGCGGCGCGCATGGCGGGTTCGTCGTAGGACGCGCCGGGCACGATCTGCGAGTACCCCATTCCCGGCAGGTCGAGGGCGTACACGGTGTACCGCTGCTGGACGAGCGGGATGAGGTGGCGGAAGTGCTCGGCCTGGGTGCGCACGGTGTGCAGCAGGACCAGGGGCGCTCCGGTACCGCCGGTGAGATGGCGCAGCCTGCCGCCCGTCCCGGTCGCGTCGAGGAAGTGGCTGCTCATCCCGGGGATGCTGATCCCGGAGCTGGTGCTCATCGACATGGTCATCCGCACCTCGTGGCGAGTGTGTTGTGTTTTCCTACCGACTGAGCCGCAACGGTAGAGCAGTAGGTTGGAGAACACAACACACTCGACTAGCCTGGGGCTATGACCGATCCCGAACCGCGCCCCGGCATCCGCATGGCCGACCTGCCGCTGGGGGTCCGGCCGTGCTCACTCGCGGCCGCGCTGGAGATCCTCGGCGAGCGGTGGTCTCTGCTGGCTCTCCGGGAGATCGGCTACGGCGTGCACCGCTTCGCCCGCATCGCCGGCTACACGGGCGCGTCCCGCGACCTGCTCGCGGACCGGCTGCGCAAGCTGGAGGCCGCCGGGATCGTCGAGCGTCGCCTCTACAGCGAGCACCCGCCCCGCCACGAGTACCACCTCACCGAGGCGGGCCGGGAGCTGTTCCCGGTGATGCTCGCGCTGACCCAGTGGGGCGACAAGTGGGCGATGGACAGCCCCGTCGTCGTCCGCCGGCACTCGTGCGGTCAGCCGGTCCAGGTCGACCTGCTCTGCCACCACTGCGGCGAGCCGGTCACCCGCGACACGATCCACACCGAACTCGCTAGCTGACCCCGACGTCGCTCCACGCGGAGCGGACGACGTTCGCGACATCGGCTCCGAACAGCGCTTGAGCGCTCGCCGTGGTCGCGGCGGCCGCCTCGGCGAAGTCGGAGTTCACCCGGAGCTTCGTGGCGAGCGCGTCGTACCAGACCTTGCCGGCGCGATCCCACGCGTTGCCGCCGAGACGGGTCGCCGCGAGGTGGAAGGCCTTGTTGGGGATGCCGGAGTTGATGTGCACGCCGCCGTTGTCGTTGCGCGGGTTGCCGTCGTCGGGCAGGTCGACGTAGCTGCGCATGTGGCCGGGCTGGCGGTCGAGCTGGTGGGCCTTGCCGGGGTCCTTCATCGACCGCAGCGCGACGCCCTGCAGCTGCGTGCCGAGGATGCCCGCGCCGATCAGCCAGTCGGCCTGGTCGGCGGACTGCCCGAGCGCGTGCTGCTTGACCAGCGAGCCGAAGACGTCGGCCCAGGACTCGTTCAGGGCGCCGGACTGCTTGCGGTAGCGCAGGCCCGCGGTGTACTGGACGACGCCGTGCGTGATCTCGTGGCCCACCACGGAGATGTCGCGGGCCAGCGCGCCGGACTGGAAGACCTTGCCGCTGCCGTCGCCGTAGACCATCTGGGTGCCGTCCCAGAAGGCGTTGTCGAAGCCGCGTCCGAAGTGGACGGACGACACGAGCCTGAGGCCGTTGCCGTCGACGCTGTGGCGGCCGAGGACGTCGCGGTAGAAGTCGTAGGTGCGGTCGGCGTTGTCGAACGCGTCGTTGACGGCGGGGTCGCTGTTCGCGCCGTCGCCTTCCTTGCGGCGCATGACGCCGGGCAGGTTGCGCTCGTCGCCGCCCTGCACGTCGTGCACCGCCTTGAACTCGCTGGCGGGACCGCGCAGCTGGCCCGCGTTGAGGTCGAGGAACTGGATGGCCTCGGTGAGCGTGTCGCGCTGGGTGCGCAGGGCGGCCGAGGCGAGCAGCGTCGGGATGGTGTCACGGATGTCGATGTTGCCGGCTTCCGCGAGCTCGATGAGCAGGTGCGCGGGCAGGATGAAGCAGACCATGGGCGTTCCCCTCTAATCCCCTTGTACCAGGGGAGGAGGGGGCACATCACCCGCAAATACAGATCGTTCCAGGTCTCATGCAACCAAAGGTTGCGCTAGCGCGGCGGCCCGGTTAGGTTGATGCGCAACCGTTGGTTGCACATCAGTCTGGAGGACTCCGTGGAGTACGGAAGCATTGAGCGGGAACTGCGGATCGACGCCACCCCCGAGGTGGTCTACGAGGTGGTCAGCTCGCCAGAGCACCTGCGCGAGTGGTGGTCCGACCACGCCGAGCTCGACCCGGTGCCCGGCGGCCCCCTCACGATCACGTTCGGCGATCCCGCCTCACCGGAGGCGAAGGTCGAGCAGCTCACCGTCGTGGAGGCGGACCCGCCCCGTCGATTCGCCTTCCTCTGGGTGACCGAGCAGGGGGAACAGGCGGCGTCGGGCAACTCCCTGCTCGTCACGATCGACATCGTCGCGTCCGGCGACGGCTCGCTGTTGCGCTTCAAGGAGACCGGTTTCCGCGAGCGCGGCTGGGAAGCCGCCGTGCTGGAGCAGGCCTACCGCGATCACGCCCAGGGCTGGGACCACTTCCTCCCGCTCCTGGTCGCCTACGCCGAGAAGCTGGTCGCACGGCCGTGATCGACGACGACCTGTGGTCCGCGGTCGGTGATCCGACCCGGAGGCGGATGCTCGACCTGCTGCTCGCCGAGGGCGGCGGGACGGCGACCACGCTCAGCGAGCACCTTCCGGTCACGCGGCAGGCGGTCGCCAAGCACCTCGGGGTGCTGGACCGCGCGGGCCTGGTGCACGTGACGCCGGCGGGGCGCGAGCGCCGTTACGAGGTGGACGAGGCGCAGCTCGCCCGTGCGGTCGCCCAGCTGTCGGCCGTCGGCGCGACCTGGGACGCCCGGCTGCAGCGGATCAAGCGCATCGCCGAACGGATTCAGCGCGGCAAAGCGGAGCGAGAGACGGGATCTGACCACTCATGACACGAACCGATCGGGGTTACTCGACCTCCTACACCGTCGAGCAGTCGCCGGACGAGGTCTACGCCGCCGTCCTGGACGTCCGCGCGTGGTGGACGGGCGAGGTCGAAGGGCTGGCCGACGAGGTGGGCGCCGAGTTCACCTACCGGCACCCTCCGCAGCACTACAGCCGTCAGCGCGTGGCCGAGCTCGATCCGGGCCGCCGCGTGGTCTGGCAGGTCACCGACAGCCACCTGTCGTTCGTCTCGGAGCCGGGTGAGTGGACCGGCAGCGAGATCGTGTTCGACGTGGTTCCCGCGTCCGGCGGCACCGAGCTGCGGTTCACCCACGTCGGCCTGGTGCCGGACGTCGAGTGCTTCGGCGCGTGCTCGGCGGGCTGGCAGCACTACGTCAACGGCAGTCTGCGCAGCCTGATCACCGCAGGGCACGGCCTGCCCGACCCGTGGTGACCGGCAAGGCGGAGCTGCTCCGCTCACTGCACGTCCCCGGCGACCCGCTGCTGCTGCCGAACGTCTGGGACGCCGGCAGCGCCCACGTGGTCGTCGGCGCGGGGTTCCCGGTGGTCGCGACGGCGAGCAACGCCATCGCGGCAATGCTCGGCTACGAGGACGGCGAACGCGCCCCGCGGGACGAGATGATGTTCATCGCCGGACGCATCGTGGCGTCGGTCGACGTCCCGGTCACGGTCGACGCCGAGGCCGGCTACGGGCTCGCGCCGGGTGAGCTGGTGGAGTTGCTCGCCGGGATCGGAGCGGCCGGCTGCAACGTCGAGGACACCGACCACGTGAACGGCGGCCTGGTCGACGCGGACGTGCGTGCCGCGTACCTCGCGGAGATGCGGGCGGCGGCGGAGCGGGCCGGGGTGCCGCTGGTGATCAACGCCCGGATCGACTCGTTCTTCCCGTCCTCGCCGCACCGCGGAGACGACCGGCTGGCCGACGCCCTCGACCGGCAAAGGCGTACTGGTCGGCGGGTGCAGACTGCGTGTTCGTGCCGGGTGCCGGGCCGGAGGAGCTGCGGGCGGTGGTCGGCGTCGGCGCCCCCGTGAACGCCGGGCTGCCGTTGCAGGGCGGGTCGCTGGAGGCACTGCGCGCGGCCGGTGTGGCCCGCGTGTCCGTGGGGCCGCAGCTCTACCGCAGTGCGCTCGACCAGCTGCGGGCCGATGTGCAGCGGCTCAGGGACGCACCCACCGCGTGACGACGAGGGTGCCGTCCGCCGCCGTGACCCGGATGCGCACCAAGCCGGGCGGCACCTCCGTCGCAGTGAACCAGCCGTCGTCGATGGGCACCGCACGGCGTGACCGCGGCGTCTCCACCACCGCCTCGCCCTCGGCACCGGAGACGAACCCGCGGACCGTGGAGCCGTTGATCTCCAGGCTGACCGTGACGCGCTCGGACTCGAAAGCGAGCGTGAGCGGACCGTCGCCGCGCACCAGAGCCTCCGACTCGACGAGCTCCGCGAGTTCGGCGTCGAGGGTCCGCAACGCGAGTGCGGCGCTCGCATCGCGCAGCACTCCCGCCGGGACCGGGTCGAACTCCTCGGCGGTGGCCCTGAGGACGTCGAGGAAGTCGTCGTCGTTCATGACCGGTCCTCCAGCAGTGAGTGGCCGCTGAACAGCACTTTCAGCCTGCCCAGGCAGCGTTGCCGGATCGGGCCGATGCTGCCGACCGGCATGTCCAGGGCGAGCGCGACGTCGGCGTACGCGGGCGGCGGCGAGGCCATCAGCACGCGCAGCAACCGTCGGCACCGGTCCGGCAGCTGCTCGAAGACCCGCCACAGCGCCGCGTTGCGTTCGCCCACGAGCAGCGCGTGGTCGACGGCCGGGGCGGGGTCGGGGGAGTCGTCGATCTCCTCCGCGGGTTCCGGCAGGCGGCCCGACCTGCGGATGAGCTGCAGGCACTCGTGCCGCGCGGTGGTGGAGAGCCAGCCGGCGAGGCGTTCCGGTTCGGTGATGCGGTCGAGGTGCTCGACGAGCTTGATCCAGGTGCACTGGACGGCGTCGGCCGCGTCGGCGTCGCTCAGGCGGTAGGCGCGGGCGATCGACCACAGCAGCCCGCTGAACTGTCTGACCAGGGCGTCCCACGCGCTCTGGTCACCACGCGCGGCCGCGGCCACCAGCGCCGGAATGTCCATGTGGACATGATGCCGCGCGCGCCTGTCCAGATCCGCATCTCCACCCACTTGTCTGAATTTGGACGGACACGGTCTTGTTTCGCGTAATGCGCGTCACAAACCGGCGTCTCGGGTGCATGCTGATGTCCAGCAGCTCAACCCGAGGACTGATGAAAATGACCAGTGCGACCGCGTCCTCCCACCACAACTGGGAGTCTGACCTGGAGCATTACCGCAGCCGCGCGGTGCACGTGCTCGACACGCACCTGCCCGCCGCGACCGGCTGCACCGAGTGCGGAGATCCCTGGCCCTGCGCTCGTGCCTGCACGGCCGAGCTCGTGCTGGAACTCTGACGACGCCGACCTCTACGAGTTCACCCGCTCGAGGAACGCGCTGACGCCGTTGACCAGCCGGTCGACCTGTTCGTCGAGCGTGATCGACTCCTTGAACCGCGATCCCGGGCCCGCGCTCTTCTTCCCGCGCAGGTACAGCGAGCACTCCAGGTCGGCGCAGACGTAGACGCCGACCGAGTTGCCCAGTTGCCCGGACTTCCCCGCCTTGCGCGCGGTCATCAACGACACCCCGTCACCGGAGTGCGTGGTCAGGCACCACGCGCACATGGTCTTGCGCGCCTGCCCGGACTGCGAGGCCCTGCGCAGCGCGACGCCGACGAGCCGTCCGTCCAGCTCGATCACCAGGTAGCCGCGGTCGGGGGCGGCCGGGTCGCGCCATCCCAGGAAGTCCAGGTCGTCCCACCGGCGTTCGGCCAGATCCCTGGGCACGTGCATGCGCTTCGCCTCGCCCTTGGTGGAATTGACGAAGGACGCGCGGATGTCGGGTTCGGTCAGCGGCTTCATGACCGGGGACGCTAGGCTTACCTAGAGGTCCTAGGCAAATTATTAAGGGCTCTAGGAAGGGTGACGGATGGCACGCGCGGGGCTCACCGCCGAACGCCTCACGCAGGCAGCCGCGGAGCTGGCGGACGAGGTCGGCTTCGAGAACGTGACGGTGTCCGCGCTCGCCCGGCACTTCGGCGTGAAGGACGCGTCGCTCTACTCGCACATCCGCAACGCCCACGACCTGCGCGTGCGGCTCGCGGTGCTCGCACTGGCCGAGATGGCGGACCGGGTGTCGGACGCACTGGCCGGCCGTTCGGGCAAGGACGCGCTGGTGGCGTTCGCGCAGGCCTACCGCTCGTACGCGCACGAGCACCCCGGCCGGTACGCGGCGGCGCAGATGGTGCTCGACCCGGACACGGCTGCGTTGAGCGCGGCGAGCAAGCATGCCGAGATGACGCGGGCGATCCTGCGCGGCTACGACCTGTGGGAGCCGGACCAGACTGACGCGGTTCGCCTGCTGCACAGCACGTTCCACGGCTACGTGTCGTTGGAGCGCGCGGGGGCGTTCCACAGTCATCCGCGCGGGGTCGAGGCGTCGTGGACCCGTGCCCTCGACGCGCTCGACTCCCTCCTGCGTGCCTGGCCGAACGCCTAGCCCAGGGCCGTTCCGATGACCGGTCCAAGCCCTTAGTCGCTGGCCCGCGAGCTGCTTGGATGAACGCCATGCGCGCCCTGCTGCTCTCCGTGCTGCTGACCGTGTCGTTCGCGATGCCCGCCCAGGCCACCACCGGGTTCGTGGTGCTGCGCGACGTCGACCCGACGATCCTGCACGACATCCGCTACTACACGGCCCACAACTTCGTGGGCACCCGCATCGACGGCTACCGCCAGCCGCTGTGCATCCTGACCAGGCCCGCCGCGCTGGCGTTGCGGTCGGTGCAGCGGGAGATGCTCGCGCAGGGCTACTCGCTCAAGGTCTACGACTGCTACCGGCCGCAGCGCGCGGTCGACCACTTCGTGCGGTGGGCGCGCGACCTGGCCGACCAGAAGATGAAGCCGGAGTTCTACCCGCAGGTCGACAAGACGCGGTTGTTCGAGGACGGCTACATCGCGGAGAAGTCCGGGCACAGCCGCGGGTCGACGCTCGACCTCACGATCGTGAAGCTGCCCGCGCGGTACCAACGGCCGTACGTGCCGGGGGAGAAGCTCGTGAACTGCTACGCGCCGAACCGCTTCCCGGACAACACGGTCGAGATGGGCACCGGGTACGACTGCTTCGACACGCTCTCGCACACCGACGACCCGCGGATCACCGGGAAGGCGCGGGAGAACCGGCAGCTGCTGAAGTCGGCGATGGTCGCGGCCGGGTTCCGGAACCTGCCCGAGGAGTGGTGGCACTTCACGCTGAACGGCGAGCCGTACCCGGACACCTACTTCAACTTCCCGGTGTCACGCCGGCTCGGCTGATCACAGGCGCGGCCGGCTCAGCAGCCTGGACAGCACGATCGCGCTCTCGGTCCGTTCGACGGGTTTCGTGGCACGCACTCGCTGGATGGCCAGCTCCAGGTGCGGGATGTCCTTGGCGAGCATGTAGATCATCGCGTCTGCGGCGCCGGAGACCGTGCAGGCGTCGATGACCTCGGGAATGTCGTCCAGGGCCTGGCGCAGGTCGGCCGGGGTGGGGTTGCCGGCGCAGTAGACCTCCACGAACGCCTCGGTGTGCCAGGCGAGGGCCTGCGGGTCGACGATCGCGGTGAAGCCGCGGATGGCACCGGTGGCGACCAGGCGGTCCAGGCGTCTCTTCGCGGCCGACGGGGACAGGCCCGCCGCCTTGCCGATCTCGGCGTACGTGGCGCGGGCGTTGCGCAGCACGCACTGGATGATCGCCTCGTCGATGGTGTCCATGCGCAAAAAACTGCCACTGTGATCGAAATTCTGCAAAAAAGCCCGGCCAGGTCGCCGGAAATGACAATTGTTTGCAGCGTTGGGCCGAACCTACGCTCACGGCTTGTGACGACGAGCGACGCGGCGCTGGCCGCGGTGGACGAGGCGGCGATCGGGCGGCTGTTGCTGGAGCTGCTCGAGGTGCCGAGCGTGACGGGCAGTGCGGCGGAGTCGGAGCTGCAGCACGTGCTGGCCCGGCACCTGCAGCGGCTGGATCTCGACGTCGACCTGTGGTCGATGAACCTGCCGGAACTGCGGCGGCACGAACGCTTTCCCGGTGGCGAGGCACCGCGCACCGAGGCGTGGGGCTTGGTGGGCACCACGAAGCCCGGCGACGGACCGACGCTGATCCTGCAGGGACACGTCGACGTGGTGCCGCCCGGCGACCTCGCGCAGTGGGAGGGCGACCCGTTCCGCCCGCGCGTGGCCGGCGACGTGGTGCACGGCCGGGGCGCCTGCGACATGAAGGCCGGCGTGGTGGCGATCCTGGCCGCGCTCACCGCGATCCGGGCCGCTCAGGTGCCGTTGCGTGGCCAGGTGTCGGCGCACTTCGTGGTCAGCGAGGAGGACGGCGGGCTCGGGGCGTTCGGCACGCTCGAACGCGGCCACACCGGCGACGCCTGCATCATCACCGAACCGACCAGCGGCGCGCTGATGGTCGCGAACGCCGGGGCGCTGACGTTCCGCATCGAGGTGCCCGGTCGTGCCACGCACGGAAGCACCCGATATGCCGGGGTGAGCGCGATCGACGCCTACCTGCCGATCCACCACGCGCTCGCCGATCTCGAAGCCGGTCGCAACGTGGGTGCCGATCCGCTCATGTCCGAGTACCCGATCCCGTACCCGCTGTCAGTCGGCACGGTCCGGGCCGGTGACTGGGCCAGCAGCGTGCCCGACCTGCTGGTGGCCGAGGGGCGGCTGGGCGTGCGGCTCGGCGAGGACCCGGCCGCTGCTCGCGCCGAGCTGGAGGAGCGCGTGGCGGAGGCTTGTGCGAAGGACCCGTGGCTGCGTGACCACCCCGCTGTCGTGACGTGGCCCGGTGGCCAGTTCGCGAGTGGTCGTCTGGCGGCAGGACATCCGCTCACCCAGCTCGTCGGCGATGCGCATGCCTGCGTCACGGGTGCCGCGCGTCCGGCCGAGCGCGGGGCGCCGTACGGCAGTGATCTGAGGCTGTACGCGGGGGCGGGTATTCCGACGCTGCAGTACGGGCCCGGCGATGTCCGCCTCGCCCACGGTCCCCGGGAGCAGGTTTCCGTCAGCGAGATCGTCACCGTCACCCGAGCCCTGGTGCTCGCCACCCTGCGCGCCGTCGCCTGATTCCGAGTCCGGGTCTGACCGCCGATAACGTTCACTTATCGGCGGTCAGACTTTGCGCACCTAATTGGGTAGCGTTGCGTTGGATAACGTAATTGCACACGTAATTCTGCTACGATATCCGCGTGGAGACGAGCTGCAACTTCCCCGGCTGTGAGCGCCCCGTTTTTCGAGGTGGCGGGCCCGGCAGGCCCTCGGAGTACTGCGACCTGCCCGAGCACACGCGCTGGCGGGCATGGAGGGAGCGGCAGCGGCTGGCGGAGACCCCCGATCAGAACTTGAAGGTCGTCACCGTGACGAATCTCCCCAGGGTCTCGGGTACCGCCAAGATCAGGGCCGAAGAGCTCCTCGACCGCTTCCGGGTGCTCTCGGAGCAGATGACGCAGACGCTGGGGCGGGCCGTCGGCGAGCTGAACGCGATGGCGGATCCGAGCGTCGCGGAAAGCCTGGTCCAGGCCGCTGAGGCGGAGGCCGCACGGCAGGTCGCGGAGGCTCAGGCGGCGGTCGCGTCCGCTGAGCGGCGGCGCCACGAGGCGGAGCAGGCTCGGAAGGCGGCTGAGGAGACGACCGAGCAGGCCGTGCGGGCGGCGGAGGAAGCCGACGACGCCGCGGACACGGCGCTGACCGCGCGGGACGAGGCTCGGGAGGCGGCGCGGGCTGCTGGTGAGCGGGCTGAGGCGGAGATCGCCGAGGTCCGGGTGCAGGCGGCGGCGGTGATCGAGGAGATCCGGGCCGAGGCGGACGCCAAGGTGCGGGCTGCCCTGGAGGCGGCGGAGCAGGCTCGGACGGATGCGGTGAAGCACGCCGAGCAGGCGCGTCGGCAGGCGGCGAAGGAGATCGAGCAGGCCAACGCCGCTGCCGCTGCCCAGATCGAGCACGCCCGTGTGGACGCGCAGGCCCAGGTCGAGCGTGCGAAGAAGGAGGCCGAGACCGCTTTGCGGGCCGCTGAGCAGGTACGTTCCGACGCGGCGGACACCGTGAGCCGGGCGGCGAAGGCTCGGGACGTGGCCGTGGTGCGGGCGGAACGGGCTGAGCAGACCGCCACGGACGCCCGCGCGGAGCTGGAGCGGACCCGTGCGGAGTTCGAAGCGCGGCTGGCCCAGGTCAGGCAGGAAGGCGTTGACCAGATCGCCGCGGTGAGGCAGACGATGAGCGCCGTGGAGGACGCGCGGGCGCAGACGTTGACCAGGGCCGAGCGGGCGGAGCGGCAGCTGGACGAGGTGACGGCGGAGCTGCGTGCGTTGCGGGCGGGGGCGGCGAAGTAGGCTGATCGCGATGGACGAGCTGAAAGGCGACTGCGCCAACTGTTTCGGGTTGTGCTGCGTCGCGCTGCCGTTCGCCAAGTCGGCGGACTTCGCGGCCACCAAGGACGCCGGGACGCCGTGCCGCAACCTGCTGGCCGACCACCGGTGCGGGATCCACGACTCGTTGCGGCAGAAGGGTTATCCCGGCTGCACGGTCTACGACTGCTTCGGTGCGGGGCAGCGGGTGTCGCAGACGGTGTTCCGCGGCAACGACTGGCGCGCCGGCGGGCGGCAGCAGATGTTCGCGGTGTTCCCGGTGGTGCGGCAGCTGCACGAGCTGCTCTGGTACCTCGCCGAGGCTCGCCGCCTCGACCCGCACGAGGACCTCGACGACGCCTACGCCGAGGTCGAACGGCACACGGTCGCCGAGCCGGACGAGATCCTGCAGTTCGACGTGGCGGAGATCCGGGCGAAGGTCAACGTCCTGCTGCTGCGGACCAGTGAGCGGCTGCGGTCGAGCGCGAAGTCCTACCGGGGCGCGGACCTGATCGGCGCGCGGCTGCGGAACAAGAACCTGACCAGCGCGGACTTCCGCGGCGCGTACCTCATCGGTGCGGATCTGACGAACGCGGACCTCTCGCGCGCGGACATGATCGGTGCCGACCTGCGCGGCGCGGACCTGTCGGGTGCGGAGCTGAGCACGTGCCTGTTCCTGACGCAGCCGCAGGTCAACGCCGCGCGCGGGAACGCACGGACGAAGCTGCCCTCGACGTTGACGCGGCCGTCGCACTGGGACGTGAGCTCCGCCAAGCGCCGCTGATGGTGTCAGGGCGGTGTCAGCGGCACTTGCCAGAGTGCCGATCATGAAGAAGGCACTACTGATCATCGCGGCCACCGTGGCCGGCTTGCTCGCGCCCGGTGTCGCGCACGCCGAGACCCCGCCCGGCTGCGCGTCGGCCCAGCAGATCGGCGCCACCGCGTATGTGAAGTTCGCGGACGACACGACGGCGGCGTCGGTGAAGCAGTTCGCGGGCTGCGGCAAGAACTGGAGCTACGTGTTCGTGTGGGCGGACTTCGCCGCGAAGCACGACCTCTTCCACGTCACGACGTACGTGAAGACCGACGACAACCTCAGCCACGGCAAGGTGATCGGCCGTGTCGACCAGCGCGAGGTGTGGTCGAAGGGCGTCCCCACGGTCAACGAGTGCACGCGCGCGGTCGGCGTCGTGTCACTGGGCGAGGACGGCTGGAGCGCCACCACGAGCCGCCGCTGCTGATCGCGCCGTTTGGCGGGGCCGCGACCAGTGGCACGGCACTCGCATCCGCATACCCACCCGGCGGGCTGACCAGCCGGAACGGTTTGACTGAATTTTCAGTCAGGGATACCGTGGCCTCATGAAGAGGCGCACGTTCGTGCAGTCGGCGGCGGCCGCGGCCGGTGGTCTGCTCGCCGGCTGCACCGACGACAACAGGTCCTGGGTCATGCCAGAGGAAGGTCGCCCGCACCAGCGGACGTGGATGGCGTTCGCGGTGTCCGAGCGGATCTGGGGGCGGGAGCTGGTCCCCCAGGTGCAGCGCGACCTGGCGCGGATCGCGACCACGATCGCCCGGTTCGAGCCGGTGTCGATGCTCGTACGGGCTCAAGACCTGCCCCTCGCTCGTGAGCTGACCAGCGGCAACGTCGATCTGGTCACCGCTGAGCCGGACGACCTGTGGTTGCGGGACACCGGTCCGATCTTCGTGAACGGCGCCGCCGTGGACTTCAACTTCAACGGCTGGGGCGGCAAGCAGGGGCACGGCCGGGACGCGAAGGTCGCGCGGTTCGTTGCCGAGCGGGCCGGGGTCGAGGTCGTGAAGACCGATCTGGTGCTCGAAGGTGGCGCGCTGGAGGTCGACGGCGAGGGCACGGCGATCATCACCGAGAGCTGTGTGCTCAACTCCAACCGCAACCCGGGCTGGACGAAGCGCGACGTCGAGGAGGAGCTGGCGCGGTTGCTGGGCATCCGGAAGGTGATCTGGCTGCCGGGTATCGCCGGGCGGGACATCACCGACGGGCACACCGACTTCTACGCGCGGTTCGCCGGGCCTGGCGTGGTGGTGGCCGGGCTGGACAACGACCCCGAGTCGTTCGACCACGACGTCACGCGCCGCCACCTGGAGATCCTGCGCGACGCGACGGACGTGCAGGGGCGAAAGCTGCAGGTCGAGGTGCTGGCAGGGCCTGCTCACCCGAGGGTGGGGGACGACGACTTCGCGGCCGGGTACGTGAACTTCTACGTGTGCGACGGTGCCGTGGTCGGGCCGGAGTTCGGTGATCCGGAAGCCGACGGGAAGGCCCTGGCGCTGCTCACGCGGTTGTTCCCCGGACGTGCGGTGGTGCAGATCAACATCGACGGCATCGCGTCAGGCGGCGGAGGCATCCACTGCGCGACGCAGCAGGAACCGAGGTAGCTCCCGTGTCAGAGCGCAGGACGCAGATGCTCGAGGCGGCCGTTCGCGTGATCGCGCAGGACGGGGTGCGCGGGTTGCGCGTTGAGAAGCTCGCGGCCGAGGCCGGGGTGTCGACGGCGTTGATCTACTACCACTTCAAGGACCGGGCGGGGATTCTGCGGGCGGCGTTGGAGCACGTCAACCACCGTGCGCGCCTCTACACCGAACCGACGGCCGGTGATCCGCGCGCGCGGCTGGAGCAGATGCTGCTGGGTGAGCTGCAGGACTTGCCTCAGGTGCGGGAAACGAGCGTGGCGTGGGGTGAGCTGCGGGCCAGCGCGGCGTTCCACGAGGAGCTGCGCTCGCCGTTGCGCGAGGCCACCGAGGCGTGGAACTCCGACGTCGCCGCTCTGGTGCGCGAGGTGGATCCCGCGCTCGACGCCGACGCGGTGGCCGAGCGGCTCACCGCGCTGGTCGAGGGGTTGAGCGAGCGCTGGCACAGCGGGTCGGTGTCCCTGGAACGGGCCCGCGAGCTGCTGGCCGGCGCCGTGCGGCACCTCTCCTGCCACGGCTCTGCATGACGCAAGCCGGGCTTGCCACGCGGCGTCGGCGACTACCGGTTCCAGGCTGGCTGGGTGTGGTCAGCGGCGATGTGATCAAGAGTTGGTGGTGCTTGCAGACGCCGGCAGAGCCAACGCCGTGGAATCAACCCGTCTAGACCGACAGGCGCTGCTGGGCGACCGCGCGGGCGAAGCCCTCGACGTTGTCGATCATGATGTTGTGGCCGGCGTGGGGCACCGGGATGACCTGGACACCGGCGGCGGTGAGCTCGCGGGCGCCGGAGGGCGGGGCGTCCTCGGGGTGCAGGAAGACGCGCGGGATCTCCAGTTCCAGCAACAGCTTCCGCATCGTCGGGTGCGTACCGCGGACGAGGTCGACGGCGCTGCGGTAGAGGGCTTCGCGGCCGGCCATGCGCATGGTGGCGGCCCAGTGCGGTCCGACGTCGCGCAGCACGCGGTCGAAGCCGTGTGCGAGGAAGTCGGCCTCACCGTAGGCGGCGATGCCCCGGCTGCCGGGTGCGCCGAGGGCGGGCGTGGCGGGGTCGACGTGCGGGTCGACGAGGACGAGCGAGCGCACCATCTCGGGGTGCCGCGCGGCGAGCACGATGGCGACGGCGCCACCCATGCTGTGGCCGATGATCTCACTGCGCCGCAGCCCGATCTTGGCCAGCGCGACCGCGAGCGCGTCGGCGTGGCCTTCGAGCGAGTAGGCGAACCCGGTGGGGCGGTCGCTGATGCCGAAGCCGAGCATGTCCATCATCAGGCTGCGGCGGCCGGCGAGCAGCGGGTGCGCGACGGCTTCGGCGTAGTAGGGCGCCGATGACGCGCCGAGGCCGTGCAGGTACACGCGGGCGGGCGTGGCACCCGGCACTTCGACCCAGCGGATCCGGACCCCAGGTCTGATCTCGACGGCGCGCATTTCTCTCCCCGCGTGATTGGTTTCCGGACCCTACCTCGCGTCCACTGCGTGTGAGACCGCTTTTGAGAGCCGGTTCTCGGTCAGTCGACGACGCGTGCCGAGAGCACTGCGAGCAGCAGCGTCACGGCGGTGAACACGAAGGTGTAGCTGAATCCTATGGCGGCGTGCAGAGGGCGTGATCGCGCTCCCTCGCACAACTGCAACTGCCAGTGGGCCGCGCCCATTCCGAAGATCAGCCACGGGATGACGATCAGTGCTTGTGTGGTTCCGCCGAGCATGCCGCTGACCGCGAAAGGTGTTGCCGCGGTGAGGATTCCGGTGATGATCGCGAACGTGCGCGGCCTCGCGACGGGCTCGCCGGTGAGGCGCCCGGCCGCGGTGGCCACTGCGGCCGCGAGCAGCGCGGCGGTGATCAGGAGGCCGAGCAACCACGGACGTTCGTCGGTGTCGGTGCCGGTGAACGGGATGAGGGCGACCGCGATCAGCAGCACGGCGGCTGTGGGTGTGAGTGGCAGCACCCAGGCGTGGCGGAGGGGCACCGCGTGATGCTCGCTCATGTGCGCGTTGATCGGGAGAGGCCGAACGGTGTCACTCCGGTGAATCGACGGTGAAGTCCGTCAGTTGCGGTTCGAGCACACCGGTGAGTTCGGCGACGAGGAGCTCGGTCAGCGTGCTGTCGAAGGTGTGCTGGTCGAACTCGGCGTCCCAGACGATCATCCAGCGGTCGGGGTCCGGGTGGGACGCGTCGCACCCACACGGCCTCGCGCACAACCGCGGGCTGCCCGGCGCGGCGGTGGATCGGCTGCGGGCCCGAGCCGGCGAATCGGCCACGTTCGCCGTGGCGTGGCAGCGGGCGACAAGACAGGGACGAGCCGACCGGCACCACGTGACCGAGAAAGGCACGGCACGGCTCATCGCCGGTCAGACCGCTGCGGCCGCCAGCCCGGAGCCTCTCCGGTGGAAGGCGGGGCGGGCGGCGCCTACGGGCTGATGGTCACGCACCACACACACGACTCCCGCCGGGTTCCCCCAATTTCAATTCTAGGTGCGGGGTCCGACGCTCAGGCCCAGCGCGGCGCAGGCGGCCGTGACGGTGGCGGTGCGAAGCTCGTCGACCGGGGCGTCGGGGAACTGCATGGTGCAGTCCTGCATGCCGCCGAACGCCAGCACCGCGCGTGCTTGTTGCTCCAGCGTCGGTTCCGAGCCGAACACGAGCCGGGTCAGGCGGGCGCGCCAGGTCAGCACGACGTCGATCAGGCCCAGCTCGGCGAGGGTGGTCAGCTCGGTGAGCAGCATGAGCATGTCGGTGCGGTGGCGGTGGTGGAAGTCGAAGAAGCCCTCGATGAGTTCGAGGGGCGGCACGTCTGCGCGGGCTTCCATGCGGGCGATGAACTGTTCGCCGTCGTCGAGCAGCGGGGTCACGATGCTGCGGATCAGGTCCTCGCGTGAGGAGAAGTGGTAGTAGAGCGCGGGTTTGGTGATGCCGAGGCGGTCGGCGATCTCCTGCAGGCTCGTCTGCTGCACGCCTTTGGTGGCGAACAGCTCGCGGGCGGTCCGCAGGATGCGCTGTTTGGTGTCGGACTTGGCCACGCACCGAATCTTACTTAACAGTCGGTAAAAACGGGTGTAGGCTCGCCGGCAGCGGACTTACCGACCGTTAAGTAAGGGGGTTGACGTGCGAGTTCTTGTTTCAGGGGCGAGCATCGCGGGTCCGGTGCTGGCGTACTGGCTGACCCGCTACGGCCACGAGGTGACGGTGGTGGAGCGGTCGCCGGTGCTGCGCAAGACCGGTGGGCACGCGGTCGACCTGTTCAGGCCGGCGATGGACATCTCCGACCGGATGGGCGTGGTCGACCGCATCGAGGCGCTGGCGACCGGGACCGAGCGGATCACGTTCCTGCGGGAGGGGACGCGCAAGCCGATCACCGCGGACGTCACGAAGCTCTACGTGGCGGCGTCGGACCGGCACGTCGAGGTGATGCGCGACGATCTGAGCGAGATCTACTACGAGGCGACGCTGCCCGACGTCGAGTACGTGTTCGGCGACTCCATCACCTCGATCGACGACGGCGCGGTGACGTTCGAGAAGGCCGAGCCGCGCCGGTTCGACCTGGTGATCGGCGCGGACGGGCTGCATTCGAACGTGCGCGGGCTGGTGTTCGGCGAGGTCGCGAAGTCGTTCACCGGCGCGTACCTCGCGGTGTTGTCGGTGCCCCGGGAGCTGGGTGTGCCGGGGGCGATGACCGGGCACATCGGGCCGGGGCGCAGCGCGGCGGTGTACGGGGCCCGGCACGTGGACGACGCGCGGGCGGTGTTCCTGTTCCGCAGCGCCGAGGAGCTGGACTACCACCACCGCGATGTCGCCCGGCAGAAGGAACTGCTGCGCGAGGCGTTCCGCGATCTCCACCCCGAGGTCGACGAGTGGCTGGGGTTCCTGGACAGCGATCGGACGTTCTACTTCGACTCGATCACGCAGCTGCGGGAGGACACGTGGTCGCGCGGGCGGGTGGCGCTGGTCGGGGACGCGGCCTACTGCCCCGGCCCGGCGATCGGTGGCAGCACGAGCCTCGCGGTGGTCGGCGCGTACGTGCTGGCGGGCGAGTTGGCCGCGGGTCAGGACTACGAGGCGGCGTTCGCGCGCTACGAGAACGAGATGCGGCCGATCGTGCACGCGAGCCGGAAGTTCGCGCTCGGGGTGGCCAAGACGCTGATCCCGTCGACGCGGACGGGTGTGTGGGCGTTGACGCGGGGCGCGCAGCTGGTGACGTCGCTGCCGTCGTGGCTGGTGCGGCCGCTCGCGAAGCTGAACTCGAAGGGCGTGCGGCTGCACGACTCGATGGTGGTGCGCGACTACGAGCGTCAGGGCGCCGGAGTCCCGGCGCCCTGACGACTCACTCATCACTACTGGTCAGATCAGAACTGCAGGCTCCACTTGTCGAGGAAACCGGTGTCCTGGTTGGCGTTGTCGTTGACCCGCAGCTGCCAGTTGCCGTTGGCGACTTCGCTGGAGGCGTTGACGGTGTAGGTGGTGTTGATGTTGTCCGTGCCGCCGCCGGTGTGGTTGTGCAGGACGTACACGGTGCCGTCCGGGGCGATCAGGTCGACCTTGAGGTCGCCCTGGTAGGTGTGCTTGATGTCGACCGCGACCTTGAGGGTCGCCGGCGCGTTGCCGGTCACCCCGGACACCGTGATCGGCGAGTTGATGGTGCTGTTGTCGGCGATCTGGAAGTCCGTGGTGTTCTCGAAGTACTTGCCGGGCGGCGTGGTCACACCGCAGTACTGCTGCTCCTTGCCGATGGCCTCGTACGGGCAGTCGGCGCGCTCCAGCAGCTGCAGAACCGCCTCCTTGTTGCGGGAGGTCTGCGCGGGGATCACCTCGTCGGGCGGGTAGAAGCCGCCGCCGGAGCCGGAGCTGCCGGGGTACATCTCGAAGGTGTAGGCGAAGATGCCCTGCGTGCCCCACAACCAGTCGGGGATGGACCCGTCGGTGATGTAGAGGTCGCTGGACTGCTCGGGCGTGTAGCCGTTGCTCTGCGCCATGGACTGGCCGATGGTGGCGAACGTGTCGCGCTGGTCCTGGGTCAGGCCGGGCGCGACGTCGTCGTAGGTCCAGCCCCACGGCCACAGGATGAGCTGGCTGTAGGTGTGGAAGTCGATGGACGCGGTGATCTGCTGCTTGCCGCCGACGTTGCGGCCGCGCACGAAGTCGGACACGACCTTGACCTCGGGTGCGGACGCCGCGCTGGGGCCGCGGTAGGTCTCACTGCCGGTGCTGCCCGACGAGCCGCCGCAGCAGCCCCACTTGTAGTCCCAGTT
The DNA here is from genome assembly GCF_040611995.1 of Lentzea sp. NPDC006480. Lineage (NCBI taxonomy): Bacteria > Bacillati > Actinomycetota > Actinomycetes > Pseudonocardiales > Pseudonocardiaceae > Lentzea > Lentzea sp. NPDC006480. The sequence goes on along the minus strand of NZ_JBEXPJ010000040.1, from coordinate 40,677 downwards.
CCGGTTGAGGTCGGTGCCGACGTTGCTGGAGCCGGCGTTGGGCTGCCGGTTCTTGCGCCACGACCGGTAGCTGCCGGTCGCGATGTCGTACTCGCCGCCGTCCGGGTTGACGTCCGGGATGATCCAGATCTCGCGGGTGTCGACGAGGTCCTTGACCCGCGGTTCGGTGGCGTACTTCGAGGTCAGCTCGTTGATCGTGTACAGCGCCATCTCGACCGTGAGGTGCTCACGGGCGTGCTGGTGGTGCGTGAACAGCACCTCCGGCTCGTTCTCGTCGACGCCGACGTTGTCGCTGATCTTGAGCGCGATGATGTCGCGGTTCTCGTAGGACTTGCCGATGACCTGCTTGGAGATCAGGTTCGGGTACGCCGCGACCACGTTGTTGATCTCGGCGGTCATCTCGGCGTAGTTGTGGTAGTTCGAGTCGGCCGCGGGGAAGTCGAACGGCCCGATCTCGGAGTTCGCCTCCATCCGCTTGGGCAGCTCGCTGACCTCGAACCCTTGCGCTCGCAGGCTCTTGACCTCGCGCTCGGTGGCGGTGATCACGACGATGCCGTGCTCCTCGACCGAGTCGATCGCGGCGCCGGAGCGGGCGACCTTGGTGCGCTGTTCGGCGGTGCGCACGTTGTTGACCTGGTAGTTCGTCGACGTCTCCTGGGCACCGGGAGCGGCGCCGGTGGGCACGCCTCCCATGGCGAACACGACGCTCGCGGCGACGGTGACCCCGATCAGGGGTCTGAGATGGCTCTTTCGCATGCAGGGCAACCCTTTCGAACCACGCAGGGACATGGCTTCCGTCTGTTTAGTCCGTGTTAAGGCCCACTGTCATCCCGCCATCCGTATGGGGTTACCTGGTGGGATGACGCGCTACGACGCTGTGGAGGCCGCCTCGTACCGGGTGGCCCGCGAGATTTCGCTCGACGGTCTGTCGTCGTGGCGAGAGGTGCTCTTGCCGTATTTCGTGCCGGGACGGTCCGTGCTGGACCTGGGGGCCGGGACGGGGTTGTTCGTGCGGGCGTTCGCCGAGTGGTTCCCGGCGGTGTCCGTGGTGGCGGTGGAGCCTTCGGCGGACATGCGGGCGGCGTCAGGGCTGCCGATGCTGGCCGGGGACGCCTGCTCGGTGCCCTTGCCGGACGCGTCGGTGGACGTGGTGTGGATGTCCACCGTCGTGCACCACGTGTCCGATCTCGGTGCTGCCGGGGTGGAGTTGCGGCGGGTGCTGCGGCCGGGCGGGGTGGTGGTGCTGCGGTCGTTGTTCCGGGAGCGGCCTGACGGGATCGGGCTGTTCCGGTTCTTCCCCGAGGCGGTGCGGGCGCTGGCGTCGTTTCCTTCGGTGGACGAGGTGGCGTCCGGGCTCGGGTTCGAGGTGGAGCGACTGGAGGCGGTGCCTCAGGTGACGGCGTTGTCGTTGGCGGAGAAGGCTTCCAGCGTGCGGTGGGAGGCGGACACGTTGTTGCGTTCGCTGTCTTCGGAGGAGTTCTCGGCGGGTCTGGCGCGGTTGCGTGAGGCTGCCGCGGTGGAGTCCGGGCCGGTGGTCGACCACCTGGATCTGCTGGTGCTCAGAACTGTCGGGGGTGTCTGAGACGCTGCTACTTGTGGATGAGAAGGAGTTGTTGCGGCGGTATCTGGACGCGGCGCGGTCGGCGTTGTTGTGGAAGCTCGACGGGGTGTCGGAGTACGACGCGCGGCGGCCGTTGACCCCGACGGGCACGAACCTGCTGGGGCTGGTGAAGCACGCGGCCGGGGTCGAGCTCAACTACTTCGGCCGCGTGTTCGGGCGGCCGTTCCCGAATCCGCCGGTGTGGTCGACCGCGGCCGCGGCACCGGCGGCGGACATGTACGCGGCGCTGGACGAGTCGAGCGTGTCGGTGCGGGAGTTCTACGGCGAGGTGCGGGCGTTCGCCGACGCGACGATCTCCGCGCTGCCGCTGGACGCGCCGGGCGTGGTGACGTGGTGGTCGGCCGAGAAGCGGGACGTGACGTTGCGGCAGGTCCTGGTGCAGGTGTCGATCGAGCTGCACCGTCATGCCGGGCACGCGGACGTGGTGCGGGAGCTGATCGACGGCGCGGTCGGCATGCAGGACGGCAACACGAACATGCCGGCGGTGTCGGCCGGGTGGTGGGCCGAGCACCACACCCGGCTGGAGGAAATCGCGGCCGCGTCGTCCTCGGCTCTGCAAGGCTGAACGGCATGGCCTCAGATCCGAAAGCCGACCTGCACCGCTATCTGCGCACGGCCCGCGAGGTCCTGCTGTGGAAGCTCGACGGCCTGTCCGAGTACGACGCGCGGCGCCCGCTCACGCCGACGGGCACGAACCTGCTGGGCCTGGTCAAGCACGTGGCCACCACCGAGCAGGAGTACTTCGGCGCGTGCCTGGGCCGCAAGTTCCCCGAGACGCTGCCGTGGATGGACGCGATCGAGAGCGGGAGCGACCCGAACGCGGACATGTTCGCGACGGCGGACGAGTCCCGCGAGGACATCCTGGCGCTGTACGCCCGCGTCGCGGAGTTCGCCGACGGTGTGATCTCGGAGCTGCCGCTCGACGCGCCCGGAGTGGTGCCGTGGTGGCCCGAAGAGCGCCGGTACGTGACGCTGCACCTGCTGCTGGTGCACATGATCGCGGAGACGAACCGGCACGCCGGCCACGCGGACATCCTGCGCGAGGGGCTGGACGGGCTCGCGGGGCTGCGCGACGGGCTGTCGAACATGCCGGAGCAGGACTGGGCGGCGTATCGGGAGCGGCTGGAACAGGTGGCGAAGAACGCTGCCGAGCGAGCCTGACCTGGAGGTTTCCGTCGCGTGCGGGCGGTGGCCGGGCAGCTGCGGGTCAGGTGCGAGTAGCCGGGCTCGTCGTGCGGGTTGGTGGCGCCGGGCCTGGCTGAGCGGTCAGGGCGGGCCGCGGGTTCGGTGGTCCATGAAAGAGCCGTTCATGGTGTGGACCGGGATGCCGAAGCGCGAAGCCGGGTGGGATGTAGCTGGTGCAGCGTCGCGTCGGCGGCACGGACCGGGTGCCCGCGCCGCCACCGGGGGCCGGGGCTACGGAGTGGAGTTGCGGCCGGAGAAGAACTTGAGGACGTCGGACACGTAGAGGTCGGGCACCTCGATGGCCGGGAAGTGGCCGCCGCGGTCGTACTCGGTCCAGTGCTCGGCCTCGCCGGCCGGATCCAGCAGCGAGCGGATGCCGGTGTCGGCGGCGAAGGTGGCGAAGCCGGTGGGCGCGGCGGCGGCTCCCCAGGTGCCGGGGGCGTTCATGGACTCGTAGATGAACTCGGCCGAGGTGGCGCCGGTGCCGGTGAACCAGTAGATCGACACGGCGGTGAGCAGGGCGTCGCGGTCGACGACGGAGCACCAGGCGTGGAACTTCTCGTAGATCCAGGCGAGCAGGCCGATCGGCGAGTCGGTCAGTGAGGCGCCGATGGTCCACGGCTTGGTGGACATCAGCTGGAGGTAGCCGAGGCCGGTGGCGACCAGGTCGTTGAACCGCTCGGCGCGGGCCAGCTCCACGCCGGACAGGTTGTCCAGCGGGAGCGGGCCGCCGAACGGGTGGGCGCTCGGGCCGTTGATGTGCAGCGCGGTGACGGCCGGGGTCAGGCGGCTCATGGCGCCGGCGATGCCCGCGCCGACGTCGCCCGCCTGGATGCCGTAGCGGGGGTGGCCGAGCGAGTCCATGAGGGTCGTGAAGGCGGCGGCGGTGCGGGAGACCTCCCAGGCGCCGGTCACCGGCACGGAGAAGCCGAAGCCCGGGATGGACGGCACCACCACGTGGTGATCGCGCGCGAGGTCGGCGAGCACGGCGGTGTACTCGGCGAACGTCGAGGGCCAGCCGTGGATCAGCAGCAGCGGCAGGGCGTCGGCGCGCGGGCTGCGGACGTGGATGAAGTGGATTCGCTGGCCGTCGATCTCCGTGACGAACTGCGGGAAGGCGTTGAGGCGGGCCTCGGCGGCGCGCCAGTCGAAGCCGTCGGCCCAGTACTCGGCCAGCGCGCGCAGCTCGGCCACCGGGACGCCGCGGCGCCAGCTGCTCCCGTCGGCCCCGGCACCGGACTGGGCGGGCCACCGGGCGCTCTGCAGGCGTTGACGCAGGTCGGAGAGGTCGGTCTGGCGAATCTCGACGCGGAATGTGTCCATGGCTGAAACACTAGGAACCATTGCGGAAAGGTTCGTTCCTCATTCGCGGGGAGGGTGGAAGACATGTTGGAGACGTCGGCGCGGTTGCTGAAGTTGCTGTCGTTGCTGCAGTCCCCGCGCGACTGGAGCGGGCCTGAGCTGGCCGAGCGGCTCGGGGTGACGACCAGGACCGTGCGCAACGACGTCGACCGGCTGCGCAACCTCGGCTACCCCGTGCACGCGACGCCCGGACAGGCGGGCGGGTACAAGCTCGGCGCCGGGGCCAGCCTGCCGCCGCTGCTGCTGGACGACGAGGAGGCGGTGGCGATCGCGCTGAGTCTGAGCACGCAGGACTCCGACACCGCGGTGCAGGCGCTCAAGAAGATCGAGCAGGTGTTGCCGAGCAGGCTCAAGCACCGCCTCAGCACGTTGCAGGAGTACACGGTCGGCACGACGAAGGAGCTTGATCCGCACATCGCGACGACCATCGCGAACGCCTGCCGCGCGCGGGAAAGGCTGCGGTTCGACTACGTGAAGTTCGACGGCGCGCAGGACCGCCGTGAGGTCGAGCCCTACCGTCTCGTCCACACGAGGGGCAGCTGGTACCTGATCGCGTGGGACATCGGCAGGAACGACTGGCGCACGTTCCGCGCCGACCGCGTCCAGCCGCGCGTCCCGAACGGCCCGCGCTTCATCCCGCGCGAGCTCCCCGACCTGGAGGCCTACGTCAAGCAGGGCCTGGCGACGGCGGCGTGGCGGTTCCGGGCGACGGTCACGGTGCACGCGCCGGCGCACGAGGTCGCTGCGAAGGTCCCCGCGGCGCTCGTCGAAGCCGTGGACGAGACCACCAGCAGGATGACGGCCGGGTCGGACACCCCCGAGATGCTCGCGGTGTACCTGGGGATGCTGGGCTGCGACTTCGAGGTCGACGGGCCGCCGGAGCTCGTTCACCACCTGGGAAAGGTGGCTGACAGGTTCCGCAAAGCGATCGATACTGCTGAGCATGGGTAAGGAATACGAGCGCATCGAGCCGCGGCTGTGGGAGTTCATCGAGAACCAGAAGGTGTTCTTCGTGGCCAGTGCGCCGTTGTCCGGTGACGGGCACATCAACCTCTCGCCCAAGGGCCGTCAGGGCACGCTGCGCATCCTCGACGACCGCACGGTGGCGTACCTGGATTTCGGTGGCAGCCACGCGGAGACGATCGCGCATCTGCGGGAGAACGGCCGGATCACGTTGATGTGGTGCGCGTTCGAGGGGCCGCCGAACATCGTGCGCATCCACGGCCGCGGTGAGGCCGTGTACCGCGACGACCCGCGCTTCGCAGATCTCGCACAGGGCTTCGGTGAGGCCGACGGGCCTGCGCTTCGGGCCATCATCATCGTCACGGCCGAGCTGATCTCCGACACGTGCGGGTTCGCGGTGCCGTTCATGGACTACCGCTCCGAACGCGACCTGCACGCGGACTACTTCGGCCGCAAGACCGACGAGGAGTTCCGCGCCTACACCGACAAGAAGCCCTACAACATCGCGAGCATCGACGGTCTGCCCGCGATGCCGCTGCCCTTGCCGCCTCGCTGAAAGATTCCTGGGACCCGATGTAGAGAACGCGGCGGCGGCTCCGTCCCCTGGGCATGACGAAGAACGAGATCACCGAGGTCCTCGACCGCCCGCTGAGCCAGGAGCTGCTGGCCCGCGACCTGACCAGGCTGGCCTACGTGGCCAAGGACGGCACGCCGCGCTCGATCCCGATCGCGTTCGCCTGGAACGGCGAGCAGATCGTGTTGTGCACCTCGAAGAACGCGCCGAAGCTGCACTCGCTGCGCGCGAACCCGGCGGTGGCGCTGACCATCGACACCGAGGTGCACCCGCCGAAGATCCTGCTGATCCGCGGCACGGTCGAGCTGGACCCGGTGGACGGCATCCCGGACGAGTTCCTGCAGATGAACGGCAGCTACGCGATGAGCGCGGAGCAGCGGGTGGAGTGGGAGCGCGAGGTGCGCTCACTCTACGACGACGGCATGGTCCGGATCGTCATCACGCCGACGTGGGCGAAGCTGATCGACTTCGAGACCACGCTGCCGACGCCCGTGCAGGAGCTGGCGCAGCGGCGGTCAGCTCGACAGGAAGCGGTCTAGCACCCGCACACCGAACTCCAGGCCCTCGACGGGGACGCGCTCGTCGACGCCGTGCGCCATCGACCGGTAGTCGAAGTCCGCGGGCAGCGACAGCGGCGAGAAGCCGTAGCAGTGGATTCCCAGCTGGCTGAACGCCTTCGCGTCGGTGCCGCCGCCCAGGCAGTGCGGCACGACCACGGCGGCGGGGTCCTCGTCGCGCAACGCCTCGGCCATCGCGGCGAACCACGAGGTGTCGATCGGCGCTTCCACCGCGGGCTGGTGTTCCAGGAACTCCCGCGTCACGCCCTCGGCCAGCAACGAGTCGATGGTCGCTTCGAGCTCGTCGAGCGTACCGGGCAACGTGCGCACGTCGAGCTGCGCGGTGGCGGTGCCGGGGATGACGTTGACCTTGTAGCCGGCCTGCAGCATCGTCGGCGTGGTCGAGCAGCGCACGGTGTTCTCGACGAGCTTCGCGGCCGGTCCGAGGCGGGCGATCGTGCCGTCGACGTCGTCCAGGTCGACCTCGACGCCCAGCGCCTTGCCCGCGCCGACCAGAAACGCCTCGACCGTGGGCGTCAACCGCACCGGGTGCTCGTACGCGGCGATGCGCGCCAACGACGTGACGAGTGCTGTGACGGCGTTCTGGGCGTTCTTGCGCGATCCGTGGCCCGCGCGGCCCACGGCGGTGAGCTTCATGTGCGACGTGCCGCGCTCAGCCGTGCCGATCGGGTACAGCCGGACGCCGTCCACGTCGAAGGAGAACCCGCCGGACTCGCTGATCGCCGCCTCGACCCCGGCGAAGTGGGCGGCGTGGTGCTCGACGAGCCAGTGCGCGCCGTACACGCCCTGGTCCTCCTCGTCCGCGACGAACGCCAGCACCACGTCCCGCCGCGGCCGGCGACCCTCGACGTGCCACCGGTTGACCACGGCCAGGGTCATCGCGGCCATGTCCTTCATGTCCACGGCGCCGCGTCCCAGCACGTACCCGTCGCGGATCTCGCCGGCGAACGGGTCGAAGCTCCACTCGGCCGGGTCGGCGGGCACGACGTCCAGATGCGACTGGACCAGCACGGCGGGCAGCGACGGGTCGGTGCCCGGGATGCGCGCGAGGACGTTGGTGCGGCGCGGCGCGGGTTCGAGCAGGGTGGGCGGCACGCCGTTGTCCTGCAGGATCGTGGCGACGTGCTCGGCCGCCTCACGTTCGCCCGCACTGGAGCCGCCACCGCGGTTCGTCGTGTCGAAGCGGATGAGCTGCGCGCACAGCTGCGCCACGTCCAGCGTCATGCCGCCACCCTACGGTCAGCCGTAGATGCCCTCGATCGCACCTGCCGCGACGTGCGTGACGACCTTGAACGCCTTCATCGCCTCGGTCATCGAGACGGCGTCGAACCCGACCCGGCGCGGCCCGGCGAGTTCGACGGTGGGCACGACCGCGGCGGCGTCGGCGAGGTGGGTGGCGTCGAACTCGACCTCGATCCGATGCGCCGACACGACACCCTCCCGTCTCCCTGCCCGGGACATCGCATTGGCGGACGCTTCTGTGATCTGTGAAAAAGCCACCGCCGGCGGGAGACAGATGGCGGCGTAGCGCGATACGCACTCCTTCACCGCGACGCCGGTGGCCTCCGGTGCGTAGCTGCGGGCGTCTTCGCAGGTCAGGTCGTCGCCGGTGACGAGCAGGACGGGCACTCCGTACTCGGCGGCGAGCGCGGCGTTCAACCTGCCTTCGGAGGCGTGGACGCCGTCGAGCCACACGCCGGTGATCGAGTTCTCCAGGTAGGTGTGCGCGAGCACGCCCGACGAGCCCGCCGCCGTGTGATAGCCGAGGAAGACGACACCGTCCACACCGGAGTCGACGCCCTGCATCATCGACAGCGGTTTGTGGCGGCCGGTGAGCAGCCGCGCGGCGGGGTGGAGGTCTTCGAGCAGCAGGTTTCGCTGCGACGAGTGGGCTTCGTTGACGAGCACCGCCTTCGCGCCGCCCGCGACCAGGCCCTCCACGCACGCGTTGACGTCTCCGGTGAAGAGCCGCCGCATCCGTTGCCACTGCTCGGTGCCGGGCACGACGTCCCCGGTCCAGGTGACTCCGGTGGCGCCTTCCATGTCCGCCGAGATCATGATCCGCACATCTGAGTAACGTAGCGGTGGGCTGCTGGGGAAGAGGGGTATTTCGTGCGTGTGAAAGCGTGCGCGTTGCTTGCAATAGCAACGACATTGGTGTTGGCGGCGCCGCCTGCCACTGCTCAGGGGCCGGTGATCCTGAAGGTCGCGATCGTCCAGCAGATCGACTCGATGAACCCGTTCCTCGCGGTGTTCCAGTCGAGCACCGAGATCGGCCGGTTGATGTACGACTACCTGACCGCGTACGCGGCGGACGACCAGCGGGTCACCGAGGGCATCGCGAACAGATGGGAACCGTCGGCGGACAAGCTCACGTGGACGTTCACCGTCCCGCCGGGCAAGAAGTGGTCGGACGGGCAGGCGATCACGGCGCAGGACGTCGCGTTCACCTACAACCTGATGCTGACGAACGAGGTCGCGCGGACCGCGAACGGCAGCTTCGTGAGCAACTTCGAGTCGGTCACGGCGACCGACGACAGGACCGTGGTGATCAAGACCAAGGCGCCGCAGGTGACGATGCTGGCGCTGGACATCCCGATCGTGCCGAAGCACGTGTGGGAGAAGGTCTCGAACATCAAGGACTACGCCAACGACCAGATGCCGGTCGTCGGCTCCGGCCCGTTCGTGCTGACCGAGCACGTCGCGGGCCAGTTCATCAAGCTCAAGGCCAACAAGGACTACTGGCGGGGCGCGCCGAAGTACGACGAGCTGCACTTCGTGTACTTCCAGAACTCCGACGCCGCGGTGCAGGCGCTCGCGAAGGGCGAGGTCGACCTGGTCAACCGGATGGCACCGGCCCAGTTCGACTCGCTCGACAAGAAGGACGGCGTCACGCGCAACAAGGCGCAGGGCCGCCGCTTCACCGAGCTGCTGATCAACCCCGGCGCGCAGACGAAGACCGGTGAGCCGATCGGCAACGGCAACCCCGCGCTGAAGGACGTGCGGGTGCGGCGCGCGATCGCGCAGGCCGTCGACCTGGACGCGCTGGTGCAGCGGGTCAGCCTCGGCTACGCGGAGAAGGGCTCCGGGCTGGTGCCGCCGGTGTTCGCCAAGTGGCACTGGGAACCGGATGCGGCACAGCTGCGCAAGTTCGACCCGGCGGCCGCGAACGCCGCTCTCGACGCGGCGGGCTTCCCGCGCGGGGCGGACGGCACGAGGTTCTCGCTGCGGCTGGTCGGGCGGGCCGGCCGGGCGTACGACGAGCAGGCGTCGGAGTACTTGAAGCGGTCGATGAGCGACATCGGCATCCCGCTGGACGTGCAGCTGGTGTCGGACAACCAGCTCAACGAGGTCACCACGGCGGCGACCTACGACCTGGCGTTCTCCGGCTGGGCGACGAACGTGGACCCGGACTTCATCCTGGGCCTGCACACGTGCGCGCAACGGCCGGGCGCGGACGGCAAGGGCGGCACCACCGACGCCTACTTCTGCGACCAGGCCTACGACGAGCTCTACGCGAAGCAGCTCTCGGAGTTCGACGAGGGCAAGCGGGTGGAGCTCGTCAAGCAGATGCAGGCCCGGTTCTACGACCAGGTGCCCGCCGTGGTGCTCGCGTACGAGAACGCGCTGGAGGGCTACCGCTCCGACCACTTCGCGAAGTTCACGACACAGCCCGCGCAGGGTGGCGTGATCATGGCGCAGAACGGCATGTGGGGTTACTACGGCGCCGAACCCGCGTCGCGGACCGCGGGGACGTCGGGCAGTTCGTGGGGCGGGCTCGCGGCCTTCGGTGCGGCGATCGCGGCCATGGTGCTGGCGATCGTGGTGTACGTGAAGCGGCGCAAGGCCACGGCGGGGGAGCGCGAGTAGGTGCGACTCGCTGGTCGGCTCGGTGGCGCCGCGCTCAGCCTGGTGATGGTGGCGGTGCTGGGCTTCTTCCTGTTCCGGGTGGTGCCCGGCGATCCCGTCGTGTCGATGACGCGCGGGCGGCCGACGACAGCGGCGATGCAGGCCGAACTGCGCTCGCAGTTCGGCCTGGACCGTCCGCTGTACGAGCAGTTCTGGAGCTACCTCACCTCGTTGCTGCGCGGTGACCTCGGCACGTCGTTCACGTTCCGCCGCCCGGTCGCCGACGTGATCGGAGAACGCCTCGGCCCGACGTTGCTGCTGGTCGGCACGTCGACGCTGATCGCGGTGGGGCTCGGGCTGTGGCTCGGGGTGCGGGCGGCGTGGCGTCGTGACTCGGCGTTCGACCGCGCCACGACGGGGGTGTCGCTGACGTTGTGGGCGGTGCCGACGTTCTGGCTCGGCATGCTGCTGATGATGGTGACGGGAGATCTTTTCCCGTCGCGGGGCATGCGGGACACCGACACCGCGCCGGACTTCGTCTCGCAGGCCCTGGACATCGGGCATCACCTGGTGCTGCCGTCGGTGACGCTGGTCGCGGTCGTGTGCGCGGAGTACATGCTGGTGATGCGGTCGTCGTTGCTGGAGGAGATGCACGCGCCGTACCTCGTCACCGCCCGCGCGAAGGGGCTGCGCGACGACCTGGTGCGCCGCCGCCACGCGGTGCCGAACGCGGTGTTGCCGGCGATCACGCTGGTGTTCCTGCGGTTCGGGCTGGTGGTGGCCGGGGCGATCACCACGGAGACGGTGTTCTCGTGGCCAGGGCTGGGGTTGTTGTTCTACGACGCGCTGACCGGGCCGGACTACTTCCTGCTGCAGGGGCTGCTGGTGTTCACGGCGGGCGCGGTCGTGGTGATGAACCTGCTGGCCGAGCTGCTGTACGGGGTGCTGGATCCGCGGGTGAAGGTCGTATGAGCGGGCGTGGCACTGGCCGCTCACCGCGAGGCAGGGCGCGGCGGCTCCGGGTCGGGACGAGGCGGTGACAGGCGGATGAGCGGGTTCGGCACACCTCGGTCCGGCCGAGGCGATCGTGGCGCGGGCGGGTTTCTCTCCCGTGGGTTCGGTGCGCGCTGGTCCGGCCGCGGCGAGGGTCGTGGGTTCGGCGAGCACCGCGCGGGTGTGGTCGGCGCGGCGATCCTCGGGGCCGCGGCGCTGGTAGCGGTGATCGCGCCGCTGCTGATCTCCGCGGACGCCCTGGACGTCACGCGGGTGACGGCCGCGCCGTGGCAGTCGCCGAGTGGTGAGTTCTGGCTGGGGACGGACCACACCGGGCGGTCGGTGGCGTTGCTGATGGCGCAGGGTGCGGGGACGTCGTTGTTCGTCGGGCTGACGGCGGCGGTGCTCGCGGTGAGCATCGGCACGCTCGTCGGGATCCTCAGCGGTCACTTCGGCGGCCTCACCGCGGGGGCGCTGTTGCGGGTCACGGACTTCTTCCTGGTGTTGCCGGCGCTGGTGCTGGCGATCGCGCTCTCGACGGTGCTGCCGCGCGGGCTGGGCACGATCGTGCTGGCGATCGGGCTGACCAGCTGGCCGTCGACGGCGCGGATGGTGCGGGCGCAGACGCTGACGATCGAGGCGCGGCCGTTCGTGGAGCGGGCGCGGGCGCTCGGGGGTGGGCACGGGCATGTGATCGGGCGGCACGTGTTGCCGTCGGTGGTGCCGTTGGTGCTGGTCAACGCGACGCTGGCGGTGGCGTCGGCGATCGTGGCCGAGTCGACGCTGGCGTTTCTCGGGCTGGGTGATCCGACGCGGATCTCGTGGGGCGCGATGCTGCACCAGGCGCAGCTGCACGGGGCGGTGCCGCAGCGGGCGTGGTGGTTCCTGTTGCCGCCCGGTGTCGCGATCGTGGTGGTGGTGCTGGCGTTCACGCTCGTCGGGCGCGCCCTCGAAGCCGTTGTGACGCCGAAGAGGTAGCCGGATGCTGGAACTGAAGAACCTGAGCGTCCACTATGGACACAAGCGCGTCGTCAACGACGTCAGCCTGAAGCTCGCCAACGGCCAGACGCTGGGGCTCGCGGGTGAGTCGGGGTCGGGCAAGTCGACGGTGGCGATGTCGGTGTTGCGGCTGCTGCCCAGGACCGCGAGCGTCGACGGTGAGATCCTGCTCGACGGCGACGACGTGCGGACGATGGCGTGGGGGAAGCTGCGGGCGGTGCGGTGGGCGTCGGCGTCGATCGTGTTCCAGGGCGCGATGCACTCGCTCAACCCGGTGCAGCGCGTCGGTGACCAGATCGCCGAGCCGATGCGTCTGCACGGCACCAGCGGCAGCGTCGCGGAACTCCTCGACCACGTCGAACTGCCACACGACAAGGCTCGTGCGTATCCGCACGAGCTGTCGGGCGGCCAGAAGCAGCGGGTCATGATCGCGATGGCGCTGGCGTGCGGACCGAAACTCGTCATCGCCGACGAACCGACGACGGCGCTGGACGTGGTGGTGCAGGCGCAGGTGCTCAAGGTGATGAAGAGACTGGTCGCCGAGCAGGACCTGGGGCTGCTGATGATCAGCCACGACCTGTCGGTGCTCGCCGAGACGTGCGACGACCTGGCCGTGATGCACCGCGGCGAGCTGGTCGAACGCGGCCGTACGCGCGCAGTCATCGCCAACCCGCAGCACCCCCACACGGCGGCGCTCACGGCGGCGTTCCCCACGATCGGCAACCCCGACGACCGCCTCGCCGACCCGCTGGACAGTACGCGGGGAGCTTTCGTACTGCATGACAGGACGCAGGCGCCCCGCGTACCGGAAGCGGAGGCGCTGCTTGAGGTGCGGGACCTGGTGGTCGACTACGGCCGGACGCGCGCGGTCGACGGGGTGGACCTGACGATCGGCCGGGGCGAGATCGTGGCGCTGGTCGGGCAGTCCGGATCCGGCAAAACGACACTGGCCCGTACCATAATGGGGCTGCGGGCACCGTCCTCCGGTCGGGTGATCTTCGACGGCGTCGAGGTGGCCAGGAAAGGCGAGGCGCTCAAGGCGTTCCGGCGGCAGGTGCAGCTGGTTCTGCAGGACCCGGCGAGCGCCCTGAACCCGCGGCACAAGGTGCTCGACGCGGTGGCGGAGGGACTGCGGGTGCACGGCATTCCCGGCGACGAGGAATCGCTGGTCACGGCCGCTGTCGAGCGTGCGGAACTGAGGCCCGCGAACCTCTACTTGGACGCCCTTCCGCACGAGCTGTCCGGGGGTCAGCAGCAGCGGGTGGTGATCGCCGGAGCGCTGGTGCTGGAGCCCCGTCTGCTGGTCGCCGACGAGCCGGTCGCGTCGCTCGACGCCTCGGTGCGCGGGGAGATCGTGGCGTTGCTGCTCCGGTTGCGGCGTGAGCTGGGCCTTGCTTCATTGATCATCACGCACGACCTCGGGCTGGCCTGGCAGATCGCCGACCGGGTCGCGGTCATGCATCAGGGGAAGATCGTGGAACAAGGCTCGGTGGAACAAGTGCTGCTCAACCCGTCTCATGACTACACGCGTGCGTTGCTGCGCGCGGTACCTCAGGTCTGACAAGTGATCCCGATCGAACATGCCCGTTATCGGGCCGCGCTGACGCCTGCCGAGATCGGCCGGGGCGGGGCGGACGGCTGGGTGTCCGCCGATGAGGTGCCGACGCTGGCGTGGCTGGCGTGGAACGACCTGGGCCGCCCGCCGGGAGTGCTGGGCGAGCTCGCGGAGGCGAGCGAACCGGAGCACGTGCTGGAGCTGTGCCGGATTCTGGCCTCGACCTCACGCGCGGACACCGCGGCGGTGTGGCGCTACTTAGCGGCGGACTGGGAACGCACCGGTGAGCGTTCCGACGGCAGGCAGCGGTTCCTGCTGGACCGTGCGACGCGTGGTGAGGGCATGAACTGGCGCGACTTCTCGGCCCTGATGGGCACTGACCGGCCTGAGGAGGTCGACGCGGCGTTCGACCGCGGCGAGGACATGGTCGGCATCTCGGTGATCGGCCTGTCGCTGTCCTATCCGGACCCGTGGGTGACGCTGGCACGGGTCGCGCGCGCGTTGGACCACAATCGCATCGAGGTGCGTCACCAGGGCGCGACGGCGCTGGCGCACGTGGCGCGGCTGCACGGGGTGGTGTCGCGGGAGTGCCTGGAGGTGCTGCGGCGGCATCCGAACGAGGTGGCCGAGGACGACCTGTGGACGTTCGTCGCCCACCACAAGCTGCCGGCGTGGTTGTGGTGGCGGCGGATCAAGGCGCGGCTAGGGCGTCGAGTTCCGCGCGCACGGCGGTCTCGGTTACCAGGTTGCGCTGCTGCTCGGCCCGCCGCAGGGCTTCCTCGAAGTGCGCGCGGGCCTGGTCGGCCGAGCCCGCGCTCTTCGCGATCCGGCCGCGTTCCAGCGCGATGTGGCAGCGCATCTCGTCCGGGCCGTACCAGCCGCCGGGTGTGAGCGCCCACGCCTGGTCGCACTCGGTCTCGGCCATGACGTGGTCACCGGCGAGCCTCGCCAGTTCTGCGAGCCCCAGGTGCGCCCCCGCCTGAACGACCTGCGCCCCGGCTCGGCGGGCCAGGGTAAGAGCGAGGTCGAAGTCGGCGCGAGCACCCGCCAGGTCGCCTCCGGCGAGCTTCGCGTTGCCTCGTCCGACCACGGCTTCCGCGGTGTCCTCGGTGGCGCCGAGCTCGTCGAGCAGCTGCCGCGCGCGGTCGATGTGCGCCAGGGCTCCGGTGTTGTCGCCGTCCGCGAGCGCGATGTCGCCGAGCTGGTTGAACGCCAGCGCCGCACCCCACCGGTCACCGGCCTGCTGGAACGCCGCCGCACCCTGCCGCAGCAGGTCCGCGCCCGCTACCGGGTCGCCTTCCATCCGTTTGACCAGGCCGTCACCGACCAGCGCGAGCGCGATGCTCCACGGGTCGTCGCCGAGCAGCCGGTTGCGGCGGTGCCAGATCTCCGACTCGTCCTCCGGCGCGCCCAGCGCCATGCCCCACATCATCGTCATGATCGGATAGCGCGGCGGCGCGTCGAACGTGGCCAGCAACGCGTCGGCCTGCCGGATTCGCGCGGTCTGGTCCCCGGTCGCGACCGGCCAGGCGATCAGCAGGCACAGCGTGTACTCCTGCTCCCGCCCCTGCGGCACGGTCTCGCCACACGCGTGCAGCACGGCGTCGGCTTGCTGGGCGGCCTCGGTGCGCAGGCCGCGGCACCAGTAGTAGGTGGCGAGCGCCGCGACCAGCTCCAGCGCGAGATCGACGTCGTGGGCGGTGGCCCACCCGACGGCGGCGACGAGGTTGTCGTGGTCCTGCGCGAGACTGCGCAGCCAGTCGACCTGGTCATGCGCGCGCAGGTGCGGTTCCGCCCGCTGGGCCAGGTCGAGGAACCAGCGGGCGTGCCGTTGCGCGAGGTCGGGTGCGTGGGTGGAGCAGAACGCCCGGATGGTGTCGAGCATCCGGTAGCGGTCGCCGGTGACCTCGATGAGCGACTTGTCGACCAACGATGTCAGCGTGTCGACATCGGAGGTCGTGACCTCCACGGCCGCCTGGAGATCAGCGCTGCCGTGGAACACCGTGAAGCGGGCCGCGAGATCGCGTTCGGCCGCGGAGAGCAGGTCCCAGCTCCACTCCACGACGGCGTGCAGCGTGCGGTGCCGGGGCGCGGCGGTCCGGCTTCCCTTGGACAGCAACCGGAACCGGTCGTCCAAGCGCGCGGTGATCTCGGCGAGAGGGAGTGATCGGACGCGTGCGGCGGCGAGCTCGATGGCGAGCGCGATCCCGTCCAGCCTGCGGCACACGTCCGCGATGACGTCGTAGTCCGCGGTGAAGCCGGGTTTGACGGCCTGGGCGCGGTCGAGGAACAGCCTCACCGCGGCGTCGTCGTCGAGCGCGGTGACCGGGTTGAGCGTCTCGCCGGTGATGCCGAGCGGTTCGCGGCTGGTGGCGAGCACCCGCACGTCCGGGCAGGCGGCCAGCACGGCACCGAGCACCCGTGCGGCCTCGTCGACGACGTGCTCGCAGTTGTCGACGATCAGCAGCGCGTTGCGGTTGACCAGCGCCGCGATCAGCCGCTCCTCGACGCTCACGGCCCCCGCGGACAGCAACCCGGCTTCGCGCACGCCGACACCGTCGAGCAACGCCCGGGCCACCTCGGTCGTGGCGCTGAGATCGACGAACGCGACCTCACCCGGCTCGCGGTGCCCGACCTCGACGGCGAGCCGGGTCTTGCCGGTGCCGCCGGGTCCGATGAGCGTGACCAGGCGGTTCTCCTGCAGCCACTTCACGACGCGGCGCAGGTCCTCGTCGCGGCCGACGAAGCTGGTGAGCTGCGCGGGAACGCCCCGGTGCGGCGCCTCGGCCTTGAGCACCTCCAGGTGCGCGGCCGCGAGGACGGGGGAGGGATCGACGCCGAGCTCGTCCGCGAGCAGCTCCCGGCCCTGGGCGAACACCTCCAGGGCGTCGGTCTGGCGGCCGTCGCGGTGCAGCGTGCGCATCAACGCGGCCCGCACGTCCTCCCGCAACGGGTGCTCCGCCAGCACCTCCCTGAGGTCGTTCGTGGTCCCGCCGGAAAGTACGCAGCTGATGAGCACTTCGGTCAGGCGGCGGCGCGCGTCGGCCACGAACGGGGCGTCGACGTCGGCCAGGGCGGGGCCGCGCCACAGCGCCAGGGCCTGCGGTGCGCGCCCGGCGTCCAGCAGCTCGGCGCAGCGCAGGTGATCCACGTCGGACGGTTCGGCGACCAGCCGGTAGCCGGCCGGGTGGTGCTCGATCACCAGGCCGGGCACGGTGCGGCGCAGCCTCGACACCTGCGACTGCAGCGCGTTGGCCGCTCCCGCGGGCGGCTCGGGGTACAGGCCGCCGATCAGGTGGTCGTGCCCCACGATCCGGCCGGCGTCCAGCACGAGCATGGCCAGCAACGCGCGTTGCCGCGGCGCCGCGATCTCCACGCCGTCGACCAGCACCGGGCCGAGCACTGCGAACCTCACGGGGTGTGATTGTTCCGCAGTCCCCGGCCCGGTGAGGCCGAAACACCGTGATGGGCGCTCAGCCGAGGACGGCGTCCCAGGTGGCGCGCACCTGCGCCGGGCGCACGGCAGCTGACCGGCGTCGTGCGGGAACTGCTCGACCGCGCCGCCGTCGCCCGCGACAAGCTCCAGGGCCTGGTCATCGGCGTGCCAGGCCTGGTCCAGCACGGCGCCGGCCCCGTCGTGCGCCAGGGCACCACCCTCGACGCCGAGGACGTCGGCACCTTCGCCGCCACGGTCGGCCGCGCCCTGACATGCCTGGTCCGGCTGGAGAACGACGTCAACCTCGCCGTGTGCGGCGAAGCGTGGAAAGGCGTCGCCCAGGGCATCTCGACCGCGGCCTACGTGCACTGGGGCTCACGCATCGGCGCCGGGTTGCTGATCGGCGGCCGCGATCGGGGGAGTCCGGGCGCCGCTCGACGAGTTGGAGCGGACGCCGGTCTGACCGTCAGAGCTCGTGCCCGGTCGTGGCGTCCACGTGGTCCGGCACCTCGTCGTGCCGGTCACCGACCGTCGACGTCCCGGTCGGCTCGAACAGCAGGACACGCGCACCCGACGGCGCGGAAGGCCGGTGGAACGTCCCGCGGGGCACGGTGAACACCGCGCCCCGCTCCAGCACCACCGTGCGTTCCCCGGCGGGCTCGCGCAGCCCGATGCGCAGCTGACCGTCGAGCACCAGGAAGAACTCGTCGGTGTCGTCGTGGACGTGCCAGACGTGCTCGCCCTCGGCCTTCGCCACCCGCACGTCGTAGTCGTTCACCCGCGCCACGATGCGAGGGCTCCACAGCGCGTCGAACGAGGCCAGGGCATGGTCGAGAGAGATCGGTTCGTTCATGCCACCAAGCCTCACCGCTGGTGTCCGCATGCGGTGAGTGCTAGGAATCGCACATGTCGCAAGAATCCTCGCATCGGGTCGTCGTGATCGTCGACGAGAACTCCAACCCGTTCGAGCTCGGCTGCGCCACCGAGATCTTCGGCCTGCGCCGCCCGGAGATCGGCCCCAGATTCAACCCGGCCCTCTACGACTTCCGGCTCTGCTCACCCGAACCGGACACCCTCATGCGCGACGGCTTCTTCACCCTCACCGGCGTCGCGGGACTGGACGCCACCGAGCACGCCGACACCCTCATCGTCCCGAACCGGCCCGACGTCGACGCACCCCGCCGCCCGGCCGTCCTCGACGCAATCCGCGCAGCACACTCCCGCGGCACCCGGCTCGTCGGCTTCTGCAGCGGCGCCTTCACCCTCGCCGAGGCAGGCGTGCTCGACGGGCGCCGCGCCACCGCGCACTGGCAGTGGGCCGACGACTTCCGCGCCCGGTTCCCGCAGGTGCAGCTCGAACCGGACGTGCTCTTCGTCGACGACGGCGACATCCTCACCGCCGCGGGCAGTGCCGCCGCGCTCGACCTCGGCCTGCACATCGTCCGCCGCGACCACGGCGCCGAGATCGCCAACGCCGTGAGCCGCAGACTGGTTTTCGCCGCCCACCGCGACGGCGGCCAGCGCCAGTTCGTCGAACGGCCGGTACCGGACCTGCCGGACGAGTCTCTGGCTCCGGTGATGGCCTGGGCGCAGGAACACCTCGACACCGCCCTCTCCGTCACCGACCTCGCCGCACGAGCCGCGATCAGCCCCGCGACCCTGCACCGCCGCTTCCAGGCCCAGCTCGGCACCACCCCGCTCGCCTGGCTCACCGGCGAACGCATCACCCTGGCCCGCAGGCTGATCGAGCTCGGCGAACAGCGCTTCGACGTCGTCGCCCGCCGCACCGGACTCGGCACCGCCACCAACCTCCGCACGTTGATGCGCCGCGAAACCGGCCTGACCCCGTCGGCCTATCGACGCCGGTTCGGGACCAGTCCCAGCTGACCGCCCCTACGGTCCCGTCCCGTGTGGCGCAACCTGCTGGCTCTGGCCGTCGTCGCCGCGGGAGCGACCTGGTACCTCACCCAGGACACGGTCCGCGACGTCGACCTCCGCCACGCCGCCCGCTTCCAGACCATGCGGGAGGCCCTGCACGACATCGCTCAAGCGCTGCCGCAGGAAGGGCAGGTCCGCGACACCGGCTGCCCAGGTGTGCCCGAGGGCGAACAGCTCTTCGACCACCCGGACGTGCACGCGCAGCAGTACCCCAGATCCGTCGGCAACACCGTCGTGCTCACACCACAGCAGCTGACCGACCCCACGTCCTTGCTGAGACAGAACTTCCACGACTACCTGCCCGCCGACGAGGACTACGAGCCGTACGTCGAGGCGGTCTCACGCATCCGCTACGTCGTCGTGCCCCGCACGTTCAACGTCGACATCGGCCCTGTCGACGCCCTGACGTTCACGGGTGCCACCGCGAGCGCCGAAGCCGTCATCGCCGACCTCACCACCCGCACCATCCTGTGCAGCGTCACCACGACCGCCACCCTCGCCGCCAACGAGATCAGCTACACCTACCGCGACCCCGAGCACCGCGACGAGAACGCCAAAGCCGCCATCGCCAGCGCCGTGACGAACTCGGCGATGACGGCCCTGCAGTTCAAGCTCGACGTCCTGCGCCACGGCAAGATCGACCTGCGTCACTGAGTCCGGGCCGGTGATCAGGCCAGCGCCCGCAGAATGATCCGCTCGACCACCCGCGTCTTCGCGTCCGCGTAGTCCTGCACCCGGTCCCACGTCCGCGCCGCCAACGCGCGCTTCGCCCGCTCGTACTCCTCACGGTCCCGCGGATGCGAGCGCAGCCGGTCGCGGAACACCAGCATCCGATCGACCTCCTCGCTCGCGGGGGAGAAGACGTGCAGGTTCACGTCCGGCACCGTGCTCTTCAGCAGCCGGTGCCCGTGCCACGAACGCTCCCGCAACCGCAGGTAGTAACCCGCCTCCACCAACGCCGGCACGTAGGCGTCCTCGTCGTCCGAATCCGGCACCACCAGCAGGATGTCGATCACCGGCTTCGCGACCAGCCCCGGCACCGACGTCGACCCCACGTGCTCCAGCCGCACCGCCGCGTCACCCAGCGCCGCCCGGATCCTCGCCTCCTCGGCCCCGAACCACCGCGACCACACCGGGTCGTACTCCCGCAACACGATCGGCCCGTCGTGCGGCGGATCCTGCGTCACGAACTCCACGTCCCCCGGCTCCGCCCGCCACGTCAGGTAGGCGCGCTCGAGGATCTCCAGCACCACCTCGCTCTTCGCCGCCGCGTAGTCCTGCACCCGCTCCCACTCCCGCGCCGACAGCTCCCGCTTCACCCGCGCGTACAGCTCGCGGTCGGAGTCGTTGTCGCGCAACCAGTCCCGGAAGATCAGATGCCGCCGCACCTGCGCACACCCGCGCGGAAAGACGTGCAGGTTGATGTTCGTGTCCGGGCCCTTGAGGATCCGGTGGTGATGCCAGTCGTCCTCTTGCACGCTCATCCGATACCCAGCGGCCTCCAACGCGGGCACATACGACTCGCCCGCGGCATCATCCACCACCAGCAACAGGTCGATCACCGGCTTCGCACACAGGCCCGGCACCGACGTCGACCCCACGTGCTCCAGCCAGGCACCCGGCAGCGCGGCCAGAATCCGCTCGCGTTCCCGCTCATAAAGGCCCGGCCAGGCAGAGTCGTAGTCGGCAAGTTCGATGTTCATGACGTCCCCAGAACTAGGCAGTCGGCCAGAATATCAACTACCGAACAGGTCACCCGCCGAATCGACGCGCTCCAGCACCTCGTCCGCCGTGAACACCAGCTCCTCGGCGGCCTCGCAGTCCTCGACCTCGTCCCACGTCAACGGCGCCGACACCGTCGGCTTCTCCCGAGCCCGCAACGAGTACGGCGCCACCGTCGTCTTCGCCGGGTTGTTCTGCGACCAGTCGATGAACACCTTCCCGGTCCGCGCCGCCTTCGCCATCGTCGCCACGATCAGCTTCGGGTGCTCGCGGGCCAGCCGTTGCGCGATCTCCTTGGCGTACTCCGAGGTGTCCTTCGCCGGGGCGTACGCGTACACCTGCATCCCCTTGTTGCCCGACGTCTTCGCCCACGAGTCCACACCGTCGTCGTCCAGCACCATCCGCACCTGCTCCGCCACCCGGCAGCACTCCACCACCGACGCCGGCGCCCCCGGATCCAGGTCGAACACCAGCAGATCAGGATCCCGCTTGCCCCCGCGCGGCCCCACCGTCCACTGCGGCACGTGCAACTCCAGCGCCGCCAGGTTCGCGAGCCACACCAACGTCGCCAACTCGTCCACCATCACGTAGTTGACGGTCTCGTTGCCCTTCGAACTGCCCGGCGACTCCAGCCGCATCGTCCGCACCCAGTCCGGCCGGTGCTCCGGCGCGTTCTTCTCGAAGAACCACTTCCCGTCCACCCCGTTCGGGTAGCGCTTGAGCGTCACCGGCCGGTCCTTCAGATGGGGGAGCAGCACCGGGGCGATCCGCGTGTAGTAGTCGATGATCTCGCTCTTGGTGAACCCGAACTCCGGATACAACACCTTGTCCAGGTTCGTCAGCTTCAGAATCCGGCCTTCGACCTTCACCGTGGCATCACTGCTCAACGCGACGCACCTCCTCCGGCGACTTGTCCGGCCGCAGCCCCCGCCACGCCGGAAACCGCATCCGCCCGTCCGGCGTCCACTGCCGGAACACCACCTCCGCCACCAGCTCCGGCTCCACCCACAACGCACCCTTCGACCGTTCCCGCGGCATCTCCGTCACGAACGGGGACTTCTTGCGCGCCAACGCCTTCAGCCGCGGCGTCAGCACCGCCAGCTCCGCGTCGTTGAACCCCGTCCCCACCGATCCGGCGAACGCCAGCCCACCGTCCTGGGGGATACCCAGCAGCAACGCCCCCACCACCCCGGCACGCTTGCCTTCACCCGGTCGCCAGCCACCGATCACCACCTCCTGCGCCATCAGGTCGGTGATCTTGCGCCACACGGGCGACCGCAGCCCCGGCTGATAGGTGGCGTCCAGCCGCTTCGCCACCACCCCCTCCAAGCCCTGCTCCCGGCTCGCGGCCAGCACCGCCGCGCCATCGGAGTCGTAGGACGGGGGAGTGAGCCAGTTCGGGCCCTTCAGCTCCAGCTCTCTGAGGAGCTCACGGCGTTGACGAAAGGGCAGTTGCAAGGTCGAACGGCCGTCCAGGTGCAGCAGATCGAACAACAACAGCGTGATCGGGTACTGACGAGCCGCCCGGCGCGCGGCCTCGGACTTGCTCACGTGCATCCGGTTCTGCAACGCGCTGAAACTCGGCCGGCCGTTCTGCAACGCGACGATCTCACCGTCGAGCAGCGCCTCGGTCGACCCGAGCTGCTCACCAACACCCTGCAGCTCGGGGTAGGCGACGGTGATGTCGTTGCCGAGACGCGACCAGGCTTGGACGCGGCCACCTTCCACCCGCAGGATCGCCCGGACACCGTCCCACTTGAACTCATAAGCCCAAAGATCATCATCGTCCTGGGGGAGGGGACCGGGCGTCGCCAGCATCGGCTTGAGCTGCTCCGGCAGCGTCACCCAGTCCGGCCGCACCGGAGCATGCCGGCGCTTCATCATCCAGTTCTTGCCGTCCGTGCCCGACCGGAAGAACACGAACTGCCCCTCGGTGCGATGACCGTGCAAGATCACATCGACCTCGCGGTCCGACCACTTCACCGTCTCGTACCGGCCGCGATCCCAGATGAACATCTCGCCGCCGCCGTACTCACCCTTCGGGATCTCCCCGGAGAACTCGGCATATTCGAGCGGGTGATCCTCGGTGTGCACCGCCAGCCGGATCACGTCCGTCGTCGGCGGCAAACCCTTCGGCACCGCCCACGAGACCAGCACACCATCGCGCTCCAGCCGCACATCCCAATGCAGGCTGCTCGCGTGATGCTCCTGAATCACGAACGTGTCGTTGTCACCATGCGGAAGTTCGTCAGCACTCGGCACGGGCTCCGGCGTCCTGGCCGGATCCCGCTTGCGCCGGTACTCGTCGAGCCCGGCCATCTACGCAGACGTTGCCTTCTTCTTCGGAGGAGCCTTCTTCGCCGCACCCTTGCGCCCGGCTTTCGCCTTCTCCACACTGCGCTCCAGAGCCGTCATCAGATCGATGACATCGCCCTTCTCCTCGGCCTCGGGCTGCTCCGGCAACTCCGCGCCCTCCGCCTTCGCCGCGATGACCTTCTCCAGCGCGTCCCGGTAGTCGTCCGTGAACGTGTCCGGATCGAAGTCCCCGGCCATCGACTCCACCAGCGACGTCGCCATCTTCAGCTCCTGCGGCCGCACCTCCACGTCCTGGTCCAGGAAGTCGAACTCCGCCTTGCGGATCTCGTCCGGCCACAACATCGTGTGCATCACCAGCACGTCATCACGCGCCCGGATCGTCGCCAGCGTCTCCTTCTGCCGGATCGTGATCTTCACGACCGCCAGCTGACCCGTCTTGACCAGCGCGTCCCTCAGCAACACGTACGGCCGAGCCGCAGCCTTGTCCGGCTCCAGGTAGTACGTCTTCTGGAAGTAGATCGGATCGATCTCCTCCGCCGGCACGAACTCCAGGACGTCGATCGACTTGTCCGTCTTCACCGGCAACTTGTCGAAGTCCTCGTTCTCCATGATCACCATGCGGCCGTCATCAAGCTCATAGCCCTTGGTGATGTCCCCGTACTCCACCTCGTTGCCGCACACCGAGCAGACGCGCTTGTACTTGATGCGCCCGCCGTCCTCCCGGTGCACCTGGTTGAAACGGAAGTCGTGCTCCTCGACAGCCGAGTAAAGGCGCACGGCGATCGTCACCAACCCGAAGGAGATGGCCCCACGCCACACGGATCTCATCTTCATTGGGTACCCCTGAAATGCGGTTTTCGCACTATCAGGTCACCCATTCAGCCTAACGATCCGGCAACTGAGCGACCCCCGGCTCAAGCGTCATAGCCGAGAGTGCCGCATCGGAGTGGAGCACCGCTAGATGTCCTTGAGCGCCCGGTACGTCCTGTTGCTCGCCACGGCCGCCCGCCGCTCCCGCGCGGTCGCCTCGATGTAGTTCTGACTCGTCGCCAGACTCGCGTGCCCCAGCAACGCCATGATCTCGCTCGCCGACGCGCCGTCCTCGGCCAGACGGGTTGCGAAGGTGTGCCTCAACGCGTGCAGGTTCGCGCCCGTGGGCACCCGGTCGTTCAGCCCAGCCCACCGGAAACACGACTTGACCAGGTACTCCAGGCCACCCCTGCCGATCGGCTCGCCGTGACGGTCCCTCAAGAGCGCTGAATCGCGGTCGAAACGGCCCTGCGGGAAACGTTGCTTGCAGCTCTTGAGGTAGGCGTCGACGATGCGCTCCATCGGCGGCTCGATGGGGACACTCCGATCGCGGTTGCCCTTGCCCTTCACGTGCAGCCGCTTGTCACCCTCCCGCCCGACGATGCTGGCGAGCGTCAGCGTCCGCATCTCGGCACTTCTCAAGCCTGCGACCAGGCCCAGCGCGATGACAAGCACGTCCCGCTCCGGCCACGGGTCGCGCCCTTGCCGTGCCCCTTCGGCGGCGGCGGTGAGCAGTTGCTCGGGAGTGTCCTCGCCTCGCAGCGGCTTGGGCACGAGCGGCGGGGTCTTGGGGCGGGCGATGGCGCCCATCGGGTTGCCGGCGATCAGGTCCTCGGCCACGCAGAACTTCAGGAACTGGTTCCAGGTCGACCAGGCCCGCAGCACCGAGCTCTTGGCGTGCGTGTCCGCGAACAGCCCGAAGGCCCGCCGCAGGTTGGCCCCGGTGAGGTGGTGGGTCGTGAGGTCCTCGACGGGGGAGAGGAGTGTCTCGGCCAGGAGTGTGTTCACGCCGGAGAGGTCGCGCTGGTAGGCCGCCGTGGTGTGCGGCGAGTCCTTGCGAGTCCGGCGGGCGAGGAAGAAGGCGTCCTGGGCGGCGAGCACGTGCATATGGATCTTGTACCGCACGGCACCGACAATTCCGTGTTCCGTGCTGGATAATGGCGATTATGCATGAAATGTCCGTTTCGCCCGAGTTCGCCGGGCGCTGGACCAGGTGGCGTCACTTGTCGGGGATCGTGAGCGTAATGAGCCGCCGCTGCGTACGTCTCACTGACGAGTCGTCGGTGTCGACCGCGCTCCGACATCGCCGGTGTTGAGATGTTGTGGCGTCTGCAAGAGCGACCGGCCTGCCCGCCGGATGAGCTTGCAGACGCGCCAACACCGGCGTTTCAGCCCCTTCTGAGACGATCTTCGCAGGTCGCCGTTTCGCCGATAATCTACATTATGTCAAGTAACGCGGATCTGGCCTCGGCGAGAGGTCTCTCCTGCCAAGCTTGCGGCCATGTCTGACTGGGGTCGGTTCGTGGAGTGCGTGCCGTGGTTCGTGTCGCCGGGTTCTGAGGTCGTCGTCGGGTCTACGTCCGTTTGGACGCGTGGTGCGTTGCCGGGCCTGCCGCGGCTGTCCGCTCTGTTGGCGTCTGCTCGCGTGACACCGGTGTCCGTCGCGGGTCGTCCTTATGAGTTGTTGTCCTGGGGTTCGTCCGGATGGCTCTGTGAGCCGCCTTCTGAGGGCGACTCCTCACACCCCGATTCGCTGCGCGCGTTCTGGCGCGTGTTCGGCGGGACCGTGGAGCAGTTCCACGGGCCGTCGACGTTGTGGCTGAACCAGAACCAGGTGCTGACGGTCGACGCGGCGTCGCTGTCGTTGTCTTCGGTCATCTCTGAGTACGGCTGGTTGTGGACGGATGCCGGGTTGGAGGTTCCGGTCGAGGAGATGCGGGATTACGTCACCGTGGCGATAGAGGCCAACGGGAACCTGACGGCCGCGCACCGCGAGACGGGGCGTCTCGTGCTGTTCGCGCCTGACCACTCGTTCTCGGACGTCACGCCGTTGGCCGGGTGTCCGCCGCGTTCCTTGTACTCGTTCGACGAGCTGCCGGACCTCGCTTCGTGGATCGAGTCGTGTGCGGGCGCGTGGCAAGGCGCACTCTCGTGATCGATGAGTTCGCCAAGGAGTACCTGCACAGCGATCTGCGTGAGACGCGTGAGGTGTTGTTGTGGAAGCTGGATGGTCTCAGCGATGCGGAGATCCGTCGTCCGCTCGTCGCGAGCGGGACGAACCTGCTGGGGTTGGTGAAGCATCTGACGTTGACGGAGTCGCGGTACTTCGGCGAGGTGTTCGGGCGGCCGTTTCCGGAGCCGTTGCCGCGCTGGGACGACCTGGCGGCGCGTGGCTCGGACATGCGTGCCGCTCCTGGTGAGTCCCGTGTGGACATTGTGGAGCGTTATCGGCGCGTGTGGGTGCACTCGGACGCGACGATCAGTGCACTGAAGGTGGACTCCCCCGGGTTTGTGCCGTGGTGGCCGCGTCCTGACGTGATGTTGTTCAACGTGTTGGTGCACGTGCTGACGGAGACGGCGCGGCACGCGGGGCATGCGGACATCTTGCGGGAGCAGTTGGACGGTGCGACGGGTGTGGGGCCGTGAGGCAGACTCCCCCGCATGCGTTTTGCGATTTACGTGCCTTGTTACGGCGACACTTACGGTGATCCCGCGGTGTTGAGCTCTCTGGCTGTTGAGGCGGAGGCGGCCGGGTGGGACGGCTTTTTCATGTGGGATCACGTGGTGGCGCAGCCTTTGGTGGCTGATCCGTGGGTGACGTTGGGTGCGGTGGCGGCGCGGACGTCCCGGATCACTCTCGGGCCGATGATCACGCCTGTCCCCCGGCGTCGTCCGTGGAAGCTGGCGCTGGAGGCGTCGACGTTGCAGCGGTTGTCGGGTGGTCGGCTGGTGCTCGGGGTCGGGATGGGGGTGCCGCGGGATTTCACCTCTTTCGGTGAAGCCGCGGATGCTCGGTCGCGGGCGGCGCGGATGACCGAGGGTGTCGAGGTCGTGCGGAAGTTGTTGTCGGGCAAGCCTGTTGAGCATCACGGCGATGTGTACGAGGTGTCGGGGGTGCGGTTCGCGCCGGTGGAGGTGCCGGTGTGGACGTCGGGGATCTGGCCGCGGAAGGTGCCGTTCCTGGCGGCGGCGCACGCGTCGGGGTTGTTCCCGATCATTCAGGACGGGTCTGGTGGGTTCGCGGTGGCGTCGCCGGAGCAGGCAGCGCGGATGAAGGCTGATTTCATCGCCGCCGGCGGGCCTGCGGATGGGGATTTGGCGATCTGGGGTGGTGGGGCGCGGCCGTCGGCGGCGCAGGTGTCGGAGTACGCGGACGCTGGGGCGACGTGGCTGTTGCTGGACGGGTGGAAGGCGTCGCTGGAGGAGCTGCGGTCGTACGTTTCCGCTGGTCCGCCGCGTTAGAACGATCTTGTCGGGGGTGCTTGGCACACTCGGGGCATGAGGTGCGCGATCTATGTTCCGAACTTCGGTGCGTCGCTCGGTGATCCTTCGGTGCTGGTGTCGCTGGCGGTCGAGGCGGAGTCGGCGGGGTGGGACGGTTTCTTCCTGTGGGATCACGTGGTGCGGCCGGATGAGACCGTTCTGGCCGATCCGTGGGTGACGCTGGGGGCCGTGGCGGCGCGTACGTCGTCGATCCGGCTGGGGCCGATGGTGACGTCGCTGGGGCGTCGGCGGCCGTGGAAGGTGGCTCACGAGGCGTCGACGTTGCAGCGGTTGTCGGGTGGCCGGTTGGTGGTGGGCATTGGTGCTGGGGTGCCGGACGACTACGTGCCGTTCGGCGAGCGGGTCTCGCGTGCGGAGGCGTTTTCCGAGGGCGTCGAGTTGTTACGTGCCTTGTTGTCCGGCGAGGTCGTCCACCATCGGGGTGAGCTGTTCCGGGCTGAGGGTGTGCGGTTCGCGCCGGTGGAGGTGCCGTTGTGGATCGGCGGGAACTGGCCGCGCTCGATTCCGTTCCGGGCGGCGGAGCACGGTGCGGGTGTGGTGCCGGCGACGTTCGTGGACGGTGAGCTGGTGGTGCTCTCCCCCGGTGATGCCGCGCGGATGAAGGCGGATTTCGTGGCGTCGGGTGGGCCGGCTGACTGCGATGTGGCGATCTGGGGTGGTTCGTTGCCGGAGGAGGTGAAGGAGTACGAGGCCGCAGGGGTGACGTGGATGTTCACCGATGGTGGCGCGCGGGATCTGGAGGGGCTGCGGGCGTTCGTGGCGGCTGGTCCCCCGTCAGGCGCTTAGGCCTCGGAGCAGGGTGTCGAGGTAGCGGCGTGCGGTGGGGAGCCGGTCTGCGGGCCCGTCGCTGTGGACGTAGGTGGCGTAGGCGACGCCGCACATGAGTGGGACGAGGTCGCCGTCGGCGAGGTCTTCTCGTACCGCTCCGGCAGCGCGGGCGCGGGTGAGCAGTTCGGTGCCGATGGCGATGATCTGCTGCTTGAGCTCGGTGGTGCGCGGCAGGGTGTCCGCGGCGGTGGCGGCGACTTTGGCGAGGGCGGGGTCGCTGACCTGGGCTTCGACGAGCCGTTTGAGGTAGTCGGAGAAGGCGTGCCAGGGGTCGTCGTCTTCGAGTGCTTTGCGGCCGTGGTCGGCGATGGCTTCGAGGCAGGGCGTGGCGACGGTCTCGAGGAGCGCTTCGGTGGTCGGGAAGTGCCGGTAGACCGTGCCGACGCCCAGGCCTGCGCGGCGGGCGACGTCGTTGAGCTGCAGCGGGGTGCCTTCGTCCACGAGTTCGCGGGCGACGGTGAGGATGCGGTCCCAGTTGCGGGCGGCGTCCTTTCGCTGCGGCGTCATGTCACCAGTTTAATTGGATACGCCATCCGGAACGCGGATCTGCGGCAGGTGCTGTTTCGTGAGCCTGCGCACCGCGGCCACCACTCGCGGGTCGGTGGCGGCCTTGATGGGTGTCACGGGTGTCCCCTGTACGCCGATCAGCTGTCCGGTGGCCAGGGTGTCGTCGGTGGCGGCCACGATCGACGAGCGGGCGGCGGCCGAGGCCGGGCCGGACGTGGATCGTTCGAACCTGCGTCGTACGAGGGGCCAGAGGAGCCGGAGTCCTGGCGAGACGATCTTGGGCTTGCGCATCGTGCCGTCGGTCATGTCGGTGGCGGCGCCTCCTGGATCGGCGGCGAGCACGTCGACTCCGCTCCCCTGCAGTCGTTGGGCGAGGTCGAGGGTGTGGGCGAGGTTCGCGAGCTTGGCCCGTCCGTACCAGTGGAAGCCGTAGTAGCCGCCGGGTGGTTCGGCGTGGTCGAACACCTTCTTGGCCAGTGCGACCGCTCCGGTGGTCACGTTGACGACGCGGCTGGGTGCTCCGGCCCTCAGGGCTGGGAGCAGCAGTTCGGTCAGGAGTGCGGGTGAGAGGTGGTTGACCACGAAGGTCGCCTCCACCCCGTCGAGGTCGGTGCGGTCCGCGAACATCGCGCCGACGTTGTTGACCAGCACGGTCAGGTCGCCCTCGTGCGCGATCCGTTCGCCGAGCGCCTGCACCTGGTCGAGTGAGGACAGGTCGGCCTGCAGGAACCGGGCGGGCTCCCCTTCCTCGGCGTTGATCCTTTCGACGGCTCGCGCGCCCCGTTCCGTGTTGCGTCCGACGACCGTGACCGCATACCCGGCCTTCGCGAGCCCGAGTGCTGTCTCCAGCCCGATGCCGCCGGTCCCCGCGGTGACCACTGCCTTGCGCGCCATGACGACCCCAATCCGGATAGCGAATCCACTTACTGCCGCCGACGCTAGCACACATGCGGATGAGCTATCCGTTTCATCGTCGTGGAGAATGCGGCCGTGGATCTTGGGGTGATCGGTCAGGCGGCCGGCATGTTCGCGGTGACGAACGTCGACGACCTGGTGATCCTGGCGCTGTTCTTCGCCCGCGCCCGCTCCGTCTGGCAGGTCGTCGCGGGCCAGTACCTGGGTTTCGCGGGCATCCTGGCCGTCGCGGTACTCGGTGCGCTCGGCGCCTCGCTCCTCCCCGAGCAGTTCCGCCCGTGGCTGGGCCTGATCCCCCTGGCTCTTGGCCTCAAAGCGGCGTGGTCGCTGTGGCGCGGCAACGGCGACGATGCCGAGCCGGACGCCGCCCCAGGCCTTATCGCCGTGGCGGGCGTGACGCTC
Organism: Lentzea sp. NPDC006480; assembly: GCF_040611995.1. NCBI lineage: Bacteria > Bacillati > Actinomycetota > Actinomycetes > Pseudonocardiales > Pseudonocardiaceae > Lentzea > Lentzea sp. NPDC006480. Next base: position 10,620 of record NZ_JBEXPJ010000040.1, on the reverse strand, counting down.
GCGAACGGCGGCGACAACATCGGCGTCTACGTCCCGGTGTTCACCGTCGCCGACTCGCTGTGGATCTACGTGGCGGTGTTCCTGGTCCTGGTGGGCGTGTGGTGCCTGGCGGGCTGGTTCCTCGCCTCACGCCAGGTGGTAGCCCGCGCACTGGCCAAGTGGGGCCACATCGTGTTGCCGGTCGTGCTGATCGGCATTGGGCTGTTGGTGTTGTTCTCGGGCTGAGCGCCCGCGTGGTCGTGTAAGAAGCTTCGGGTGCGAAGGACCTACACCTACACCGAGGCCGTGAAGATCCTCGGCGGCAAGGACCACCCGGTCGTCGCCGCCATGGACAAGCTGCTGGGCGGCGCGCTGCTCGCGGGTTCGCTGGGGTTGTGGCAGGTCCTGGACCTCTTCGACGCCAAGCCGGACTTCACCCGCCTGTTCTCCGACCTGGCCAACAAGGTGTCCGAGAAGCGCCGCAAGCTCAGCCGCTACGACCGCACCCAGCGGCTGCAGGCGGCACACGCGGTCGTCGTCGTGACGGCGTTCTTCGAGACGTTGCGATCGCTGGACCTTCCGCTCTCCTTGTCTGCACAGGACGACGAGCACGTCGCGACGTTCGCTCCGTTCGATCTCCACGTGCCGCTGCCGTCCGCTGCTCGCCCGTACGAGGAGAACCTGGGCGCGATCCTGGACTTCTACCAGGGCCTGACGAACGACCTCGTCGCCGTGATGAGCTCGCTGGCGGCGTGGGACGACCTCAACGACACCCAGCAGGACCAGACGGCCGAGGCGATCGAACCGCTGGCGGCGATGGCCGTCGGACGGTACGAGGAGTTGTTCCGGCAGCTCGCGGTGGACTTCCCCGAGGTGGCGTTCTGGTGCTCGGTCGAGGACCACCGGGCGACGCGGGTGGCGTTGGCGCGTCTTGAGGACGTGCTGCGAGAGACCACGGCGGACCACACCGCCGACGAGCGGCTCGCGGAGCTGGCCGGTGTGTACGGGGCCGCGCTGCAACGTCCGCTGGTCAGGTCGGCCGAGGTGCCGGCGGGGCTGTGGATCCCGGCATTGGGCGAGGCCTACGTGGACCCGCGCTTTCAGGTGCTGGCGTCGTCGGTGCGCTCGACGGTGCCGTCGATGGCCGAGGTGTGGCAGCGGCTGCCGGAGCGGTCGGACCTCTACGCCTACCTCGTGGGGCACCTGACGTCACCCGCGGCGTTGGTCGCTCCGCTGCTGGTGCTGGGTGATCCGGGGTCGGGCAAGTCGGTGCTGACGGAGATGCTCGCAGCGCGGTTGCCGGCGGCGGACTTCACCGTCGTGCGGGTCGAGCTGCGCAGCACGCCGGTCGACGCCGATCTGGTGCGGCAGATCGAGCACGGCCTGCACCGGCTGCTGGACGAACCGGTCAGCTGGGCCGGGTTCGCGCGGCAGACCGGCGGTGCGCTGCCGGTGGTGATCCTGGACGGACTGGACGAGCTGATGCAGGCCACCGGGGTGAGCCAGACCCGGTACCTGAGCGTGATCGCGGAGTTCCAGGACAAGCTGCTCGCGAAGGGCCGGCCCGCGGTGTTCGTGGTGACGAGCCGGTTGAGCGTGTGTGCCGGGCTTGAGCTGCCCGAGCAGTCGCACGTGGTGCGGTTGCTGCCGTTCTCCGACGACCAGGTGCGGCAGTGGCTGGACGTGTGGAACGCGCGCAACCAGCCGCTGCCCGCCGAGGTGGCGCTGTCCTATCCGGCCCTGGCCGAGCAGCCGTTGTTGTTGCTGTTGCTGGCTTTGTACGACGCCGTGGACTCCTCCCTGCAACGTGATCACGCGTCGCTGAGCCAGGGACAGCTGTACGAGCGGCTCTTGCGGGAGTTCGGCCGGCGTGAGGTCACCAAGTCCGCGCACGACCGGGCGGACGCCGATCTCCGCGACGACGTCGAGACCGAGCTGGAACGGCTGTCGGTGGTCGGGCTCGCGATGTTCAACCGTGGCGCGCAGTGGGTGGCCGAGCACGAGGTGACCGCCGACCTGGCGAGCCTGCTGGGCGTCGAGTCGCCGGACCGGTTGACGGGGACGCGCACTCCCCTGTCCGCCGGCGAGTCCGTGCTCGGGCGGTTCTTCTTCGTGCAGACGTCCGAGGCGGTACGGGAGGACCACACGACCCTGCGGACCTACGAGTTCCTGCACGCGACGTTCGGCGAGTACCTGGTGGCCCGCTACATCTGGCGGACACTGCTCGACCTGAGCCGGGCCGATGGGGTCCGATCTCGCCGCAAGTCCACAGTGGACGACTCGGAGCTGTACTCCGTGCTGTCGTTCACGGCGCTCCCGACGAGCAAGCCGGTGCTGGACTTCCTGCGCGAGTTCGCGGACGACGCGGACAGGGACGCGCTGTTCGACTTCGTGGTGCGGTTGTTCGCGGCGCGGAACGAACGGCGACTGTCCCGCGGCGCCTATGAGCCCAACCAGATGACCGACTCCGCCCGGGACGCGACCTACTCGCTGAACCTGATCTCGCTGGCCCTGGTTCTGCGCGAGAAGATCTACGCGCCCGACCTGAAGATCGAGGTCGAGGACTGGCAGCGGGAGGCGTTGTTCTGGAAGTCCCGGCTGGCGTCGGCCGAGTGGGCGAGCGTGGTGCGCGGGTTCTGGGTCGAACGGGACCGCGACCGCCACTTCGCCGTGAGCCTGAGAGTCGGCACCGGGGACTCGGATCCGGGATGGGCGCTGATGGCCGAGCCATACGTGACGCTGGACGATGTGGCTGTGACGCTACGTGACACAGTGACGCCACTTGCGGCGATGCATGGCATCGGCACCACGGCCGCGCTGATCGAGTTGATGGCGACGCCGGTGGAGAAATGCGTGCCTCTGCTGCGGCGACTTGCCATACGTGTTCTGTCCCCGACCTTGGTGATGGAGGACGAGATCTGCACGCGACTCGGGCGAGGTGGCGACGACCTGGCAATTCTGAGGGAGTTCGGGAGTGTCGTGGCGGAGGCCCGGGTGGAGGCCCTGGACGCGTGGCTGCGACTGCACGAGCGGGGGTTTCGATTCCCCTCCATCCGCGACTACCCAGATGTGCCGGAGTACCTGAGCACGCATGACCTTCGCAGGCTGACCGTGAGCAGGCCCGACCTGCTCAAGCGGGCCAGAGCGGCTGCTGCTGATCTGGGTCTTGAATGGCCGCAGTCAAGCTCGAAGCCATCGCGGCCAGGTCCCGTTCACTGAGGTCGCGCTCCCCCACCCGCCGCAGGATCTCCGAGCGGGAGCACACCACGACCGCGCCCAGGCGTGAGCCGAGCTCGGCGGCGGCGACTATCTCGGTCGTGCCGTTGTGCACCACCAGGATCGGGTCCGGGGTGTCGGTGTAGAGCAGGCGCTCGATGTCCCGTCCGGTGATGGCCATGGTCAGTCTTGTACGGCGCGGGTGTAGCGCGCCGCAAGAGAGCGAACGTGTTCGACCAGTTCCGGCGGCGAGGTGACCTCGAAGTCGTAGCCGAGCATGCCGAGCCACACCGACAGCGTCTCGACCGAGTCGGCGCCGGTGACGAGGACGCAGGACGTGTCGTCGACGGCTTCGACGGTGCCGACGGCGAGGGTGATGCGGTCGGCGACCACCTCGGCTGGGGCGTGGACGAGGACGCGGGCGTGGAAGCGCCAGGCGGCTTGGGTGACGCGCGAGGCGATGTAGGTGGTGGCGTCGAACTCGCGCGGGGGGAAGCGCGGGCCGTGCGGCGGCACGGGCGGGGAGATGCGGTCGACGCGGAAGCTGCGCCAGTCGGCCTTGTCGGCGTCCCAGGCGACGAGGTACCAGCGGCGGCCCCAGTTGACCAGGCGGTGCGGTTGCACACGGCGGCGTGAGGGCGTGCCATCGTGGGCGCTGTAGTCGAAGCGGATGGTCTCGCTGTCGCGGCAGGCGGCGGCGAGGGTGGAGAGCAGTTCGGGGTCGAGTGCGGGTGCTGGGGAGTCTCTGGGGACGGACTCGACGTGCTGCAGGGCTGAGACGCGGTGGCGCAGGCGGGACGGGAGCACCTGTTCGAGCTTCAGCAGTGCGCGCAGGGAGACCTCTTCCAGGCCGGTGACGGCGTTGGTGCGCAGGGCGGCGGCGACGGCGACCGCCTCGTTGTCGTCGAGCAGCAGCGGGGGCAGTTCGGCGCCGGCGCCGAGGCGGTAGCCGCCGAAGCTGCCGGTGGTGGCGTTCACCGGGTAGCCGAGCTCGCGCAGCCGGTCGACGTCGCGGCGGACCGTGCGCTGGCTGATCTGCAGTTCGTCGGCGAGTTCGGAGCCCTGCCAGTCGCGGCGGGACTGCAGCAGGGCGAGCAGGCGGAGCAGGCGCGCCGAGGTTTCCAACATGGACGCAGACTTTAGGACAGGAGCTGGCCACAATGGCGATTAGCGTCGGTGTCATGACGGAGATCAGGGAGTTCCACATCGCGGTCGACGAGGCGGACGTCGAGGAGCTGAAGTTCCGGCTGGCGCGGACGCGGTGGACGGACCAGGTGCCCGGCGCGGGCTCGGCCTACGGGGACGACGTCGAGTCGGTGCGGGAGATGGCCCGGTACTGGGCGGAGGAGTTCGACTGGCGGGCGGTGGAGCGCAGGCTCAACTCCTTCCCGCAGTTCATCACCGAGATCGACGGCGCGCACGTCCACTTCCTGCACGTGCGCAGCGAGAACCCGGACGCGTTGCCGTTGCTGCTGATCCACGGCTGGCCGGGGTCGATCATGGAGTTCGTGGACGTGATCGAGCACCTGCGCGACCGGTTCCACCTGGTGATCCCCTCGATCCCCGGCTTCGGGTTCTCCGGGCCGACCCTCGAGCGGGGCTGGCACTCCGGGCGCATCGGCAAGGCCTTCGCCGAGCTCATGGCCCGGCTGGGGTACGCCAAGTACGGGGTGCACGGCAACGACGCGGGCTCGCTCATCGCGCCGGAGATCGGCCGGGCGGATCCCGAGCACGCTGTCGGGATCCACGTGACGCAGATCTTCTCGTTCCCCTCGGGCGACCCGGCCGAGATGGAGGGGCTGACCGAGGACGACTACCGCAGGCTCGGTGTGCTGCAGAACTTCTACGAGAACCTGTCCGGGTTCCAGAAGCTGCAGCAGGCGCGGCCGCAGAACGTCGCGTTCGGGCTCGCGGACTCCCCCGTCGGCCAGCTCGCCTGGACCATGCAGCTGATGGGCGAACCGGCCGTGACCAAGGACTTCCTGCTCGCGAACGTGTCGATCTACTGGTTCACCCGCACCGCGGGCTCCTCGGCGCGGCTGTACTTCGAGGACGCGCACCGCGAGGACGTGCCCACCGAGCCGACGACCGTGCCGATCGGGGTGGCTGTCTTCGCCGACGACTTCCAGACCATCCGCCGCTTCGCCGAGCGCGACCACCGCAACCTGGTGCACTGGTCGGAGTTCGACACCGGCGGCCACTACTCCGGGCACGACGCGCCGGAGCTGCTGGCCGGTGATCTCAAGGTGTTCTTCGCGAAGATGTAGTGCATGGCGCAATGGGTTGAGGCAGGACTGTGGGGACTGGCAGGCGGCGGGGCTCTCGTGGTGGGCGCTCTCGTCGCCTGGTTCCTGCGCGTGCCCCGCGACGTCGTGGCCGTCGTGATGGCGTTCGGCGCCGGTGTGCTGACCGCGGCGGCGGCGTTCGAGCTGGTGGACGAGGCGGAGCGCAAGGGCGGCCTGCTCGCCACCGCTGCCGGGTTCGTCGGTGGCGCGGTGATCTACGTGCTCGCGAACGTCCTGCTGTCGCGGTACGGCGGGCGGCATCGCAAGCGCAGCAGCAACCAGCCGTCCGAAACCGACCAGGCCGGCAGTGGCACGGCGATCGCGGTCGGTGCGCTGCTCGACGGGGTGCCGGAGTCGGTCGTGCTCGGCGTCTCGCTGCTGGGAGGCGGCGGGATCGGGGTGACGATGCTCGCCGCGGTGTTCATCTCGAACGTCCCGGAAGGACTGTCCAGCGTCGCCGGCATGAAGCAGGCCGGTCGTGGGGCGAAGTACGTGTTCGGCGTGTGGGGTGCGATCGCGGTCGCGAGCGGGATCTCGGCGGCGCTGGGGAACCTGTTGCTCGACGGCGCGTCACCGCAGCTCATCGCCGTGATCACGGCCGTTGCCGCGGGGGCGATCCTGGCGATGATCGCGGACACGATGATCCCCGAGGCCTACGAACGCGCCCGCCTCTACACCGGCCTGTGCACCACGGCAGGGTTCCTGACGGCCTTCGTGGTGGAACGACTGGGGTAGTTCGGCCAGGGTGCGCGTGCGGCCGGGGGCGTGGTGGAACGGCTGGGCTCCTTCACTGGCGCGCTCTTCCCGGCGGCGGTAGACAGCGGCCATGGGTGTTCCGCTGGTGGACTTGTCCGGGTGGTTCGACGGCACCGGGCGTGCCGAGGTCGCGGCGCGCATCGACGCGGCGTTGCGGGAGTCCGGGTTCCTGCTGGTCACCGGACACGGCGTGCCCACCGAGCTCCGCGACCGCACCCGTGAGCTGACCCGCAGGTTCTTCGCACTGCCCACCGAGCAGAAGCAGCGCTACGCCGTGCGCACCGGCGGCCGCGGCTGGCTGCCACCCGACGTGCAGGCCACCGGCCGGTCCGGCGGCGCGATGGCTCCCCCGGACCTGAAGGAGACGCTGACGTTCGGCTCGGACTCCGGTGGAGACGACCCGTTCTTCTTCCGCCCCAACGTCTTCCCGAGTGAGGTGCCCGAGCTCGAACCGGTCGTCACGGACTACCTGCGCCGGATGCGCGCGCTGGCCGACGAGCTGCTGACGATCTTCGCGGTCGCGCTCGGCGAGCCCGAGGACATGTTCACCCGCCACACCCGCACGCCCTCGTACAACATGAACGTCAACCACTACCCCGCGCTGCGGCACGTCGGCACCGCCGGTCCCGGGCAGTTCCGCATCGGCGAGCACACCGACTTCGGCACCGTCACCATCCTCGACCGCCAGCACGGCGTCGGCGGGCTGCAGGTCCGCACCGCCGACGGGGTGTGGGAGGACGCGCCGTTCGACCCGGCCGCGTTCACCATCAACATCGGCGACCTGATGGCCCGCTGGGTGTCGGACCGGTGGCGCTCCACCCCGCACCGGGTCCTGCCACCGGACGCGTCGGCACCCGACGAGGACCTGGTGTCGCTGATCTTCTTCTACAACACCGACGCCGACGCCCGGATCGTCTCGCTCGACGGCCGCTACCCCGAAGTCGGCGGCGGGGACTACCTGAAAGCCAAGCTGGAGGCGATCTCCATCGGGTAGAACAGAGGCCATGGCGATCGGTGAGCTCTACGACGTGGTGATCGACTGCCCGGACACGGCCGCGCTGGCCGAGTTCTACCGGCAGCTCGTCGGCGGCGAGATCCTCGACTCCGACGGTCATTGGACGACCCTGGCGACGCCGCGCGGGCGGGTGTCGTTCCAGCGCGTCGACGACTACTCGCCGCCCCAGTGGCCTGGGCAGGCGCACCCGCAGCAGATCCACCTCGACGTCATGGTGACGAACCTCGACGAGTCCGAGCCGCTCGTGCTGGAGCTCGGGGCGACGCTGCTGCGGGGATCGTCGAAACCGGAAGGGTGCCGCGTCTACGCCGACCCCGCCGGACACCCGTTCTGCCTGGTCACGAACTAGATTGTGGTCGGCGGCGATGTGATCAGGAGTTGGTGGGTACTTGCCGACGCCGACAGAGCCAACGCCTGGGAAGCGACCGGCTAGGCCCGCCACACGGTCGCGCTGCGGGTCTCGGTGCTCTCCAGCGTGAGCGGCACCGGCACCTCGTACCGGGCCTGCGCGCGGAACCGGTCGCGCGGCAGGTGCGCGCGGTCCGGATCCCCCAGCAGCACCAACGCACCCCTCGCCGCGGCGCGCATCAGGAACGGCAGCACCAGCGCCGTGATGTCGGCGTCGTAGAAGACGTCCCCGGCGAGCACGACGTCGGCGCCGTGGGCGTCGCTGTCGAGCTGGTCACCGGGCAACGTCCGCACCGCGACACCGTTGATCGCCGCGTTGAGCTGCACCGCCGCGAGCGAGAGCGGGTCGATGTCGTTCGCGGTCACCGAGTCCGCGCCCGCCAGCGCCGCCGCGATCGCCACCAGCCCCGACCCCGACGCCAGGTCGAACACCTTCCGGTCGCGCACCAGCCCGGGGTTGTCGAGCAGATGCCGCGCGAGGGCCTGGCCTCCCGCCCACGGGAACGCCCAGAACGGCGGCTGGTCGTGGTCGGTCAGCTCCCACAGGTCCATCGCCTCGACCGCGCTGTGCAGCAGCACCTCGGGGACCAGCGGCACCGGCGTGAGGGTCGTGTTGGCGAGCACGAAGTCGGTGAGCGTGGGCGCGGACATGACGGACAAGCTTAGGGGCAGCGCCGTCACCGCCCGCAGAGGCGAAAGTCCGCACGTTCACGAGGGGAACCGCCGGGCGTGGGATCACGTGCCGCCCGTGACGCGCAGGATCGCGCCGGTCGCGTAGGACGACTCCTCCGACAGCAGCCACGCGATGGCGTTCGCGATCTCCTCGGCCTCACCGGGCCTGCCCATCGGCACCCGCCCGGCCACCTTGTCCGGGCGGTCGGGCTGGCCGGAGAGCTGGTGGATGTCGGTGCGGATGGTGCCCGGCTGCACGCAGTTCACCCGGATCCCGCGCGGCGCGAGCTCCTTGCCCAGGCCGATCGTCAACGCGTCCACCGCCGCCTTCGTCGCGGCGTAGTGCACGTACTCACCTGGACTGCCCAGCGTCGCCGCCCCCGACGACACGTTCACGATCGCGCCCCGAGTCATGCGGCGGGAGGCCTCACGGGCCACGAAGAACGCGCCCATCACGTTCACGTCGACCACGCGGCGCAGGTCCTCGGTCCGCAGCTCGGCGAGCGGGCCGGACGGGGAGGTGATGCCGGCGTTGTTCACCACGCCGGTGATGTCGTCACCCGCCTCGTCGAACAGCCGCGCGACGTCGTCCTCGTTGCTCGTGTCGGCCTGCACGGCCAGGACGCCGAGCTCCTTCTCCAGTGCGCGCGCCTCGTCGGCGGCCTGGCGGTAGCTGATCACGACCCGATGCCCGTCGCGCACGAGCCTGCGCGCGGTTGCGGCACCGATACCCCGGCTTCCCCCGGTGATCACCGTTGTCATGCCACTCACCCTAGTGCGTATACTCGGCGCCGAGTATTTGGGAGCGGATATGCTGTTCAAACGCACGAATCCCCTGGCCCTCGCAGTGCTGGCCCTGCTGGCCGAGCGGCCCATGCACCCCTACGAGATGGCGCAGACCATGCGCGAACGCCACCAGGAAGAGGTCATCAAGCTCAACTACGGCTCGCTCTACACCGTCGTCGAGCAGCTCGCCAAACACGAGCTGATCACCGCGAGCGCCACCCAGAAAGCCGGCAACCGCCCCGAACGCACCGTCTACGCGATCACCGACACCGGCACGTCCGAGTTGCACGACTGGCTGCGCGAGCTCATCGCCCTGCCCGCCAAGGAGTACCCGCGGTTCGAGGCCGGCATCTCGATGGTCGGCCTGCTGCCCCCCGACGACGCGCTGGCCGTCGTCGAGCAGCGGTGCGCGGCCGTGGACGAGCAGCTCACCGCGCTGGCCGTGCTGCTGGAGAGGCTCGCCGGCATGGGCCTGCCTCAGCTCGCCTGGATCGAGCTCGACTACCGGATGGCCATGGTGCGTGCCGAACGCGCCTGGCTCACCTGGTTCGCCACCGCCACCCGCGAAGGAACCGTCGGCGGGTACGACCACTGGGAGGAGAAACACCGATGAGACTGCTGTTCGAGGTGTCCGGCGTGGTGCGCGCGCCGCTGGAGGACGTGCGCGAGCGGATGTTCGCCGACGCCGGGGAGTCCGGGTCGCACCGGCTCGTCGACCGCTCAAAGGGCGTGATCGCCTACTGGGGCGACTGGTGGTACCGCGGCGAGGACACGCTGCACCCCCACCCCGAGGGCGCGCTGATCGTGCACCGCGTCTACAACATCGCCCAGCAGGGCAACTGGGCCCCGTACCTGGCCAACAAGCTGTTCATCGGCTACCGCGCCCGGCTGGAGACGGCGATGCGCGAACGCGTCAGGCAGCTCGAAGCGGGGTAGCCGTGCACCACTGATGTTCGAGCCGAGGAGGCTTAGGTAAGGGTGTCCTTATTCCTCACCCGAACGGCCGTATAGAGTGTGCAGATGAGGTGCTCGATACTCTCCGACTTCGCGGGCGAACCGCTGGCCGGCACGGCCGCGACCGCGACGGCCTGGCTGTGTCTGGAACAGCCGGGCCCGTGGGGCCGCGACGCGATCGTGGAGAGCCACCTCGACCCCGAGCTCGGCGCCGAGCTGCAGCGCCGCGCGGCCGGCACCGGAGTCCGCATCCTGCTCATCCGCCGCCCCGGCAGGCACGCCGACACCCACGTCGGTGGCAGCCGCCGCGTGTACCTGGCCTCGACGAAGCCCGGCGCCTCCTGGCTGGAACAGGCCGATCTGGACACGCCAGAGGAAGCCCTGGAACTCGACTTCGAGGCACTGGGCCAGGGCCGTTCGACCGCGTTCGGCACGCCCGTCGAAGATCCGCTGCTGCTCGTGTGCACCCGTGACATCCGAGTCGAGGAGGTGCCGGACGCGTCCATCAAGGACGCGACCGACGTCGTCGTCCGGGTCGAGCTGGCGTGC
>NZ_JBEXPJ010000039.1:0-64525 GCF_040611995.1 Lentzea sp. NPDC006480 | reverse complement strand
GTACCTGGAGCACGTGCCGGGCTCGTTCGCGCGCCTCGGCGTGTGGAACGGCCAGGAGAAGCAGCGCGACCTGCACCAGCCGACGTTCGACCTGGGTGATCTGACGGCGTCGAAGGAGTTGTCCTTGAACGGCAGCCGCAGCGCGTCCGCGGCTACCTTCGGGACGCGGCGGTGGGCGCCACCCGCGAGCATGCCGACGGAGAAGTCGGCGGCGACGCACCAGGCACCCGACTCGGCGTACTGGACCGTGGAGACCGCGGTGCCGGCGGCGAGGTCGAGGATCTTCTCGCCGGGGCGCGCGTCGAGCACGCGGCGGCTCCACTCCCGCCAGCGGCGGTCGAAGCCCAGCGTCATGACCGAGTTCGTGCGGTCGTAGCCCTTGGCCACGCCGTCGAACATCTCGGCGACCTCGCGGGGGTTCTTGTCCAAGCCGGCTCGCGACATGTCTAGAGCCTAGGTCAGCATCCCTGAGATCATCTTCAGGGCACCTTCAGGGCGCCCAGCATGCCGTCGACCGCAGCCTGCCACGGGTACTCCTCCGCGCGGGCCCTGGCGGCCTCCCGCGAGCCGCTCGCGAGCAGCCGCTGGGCCGCGAACGCGAACGCCGCCGCGTGGTCGTCGACCGCCGCGCCGCACGCCGGCTGGACGATCTCCTTGAGCGCGCTGCTCTGGCTCACGACGACCGGGGTGCCGCTGGCGAGGGCCTCCAGGGCCGCCAGTCCGAACGTCTCGTGCGGGCCCGGCGCGAGCGAGAGGTCGGCCGACGCGAGCAGCGAGGCAACGTCCAGACGCGACTTCACGAAGCCCAGGAACGTCACCGGCAGGCCGTGCGCGCGCTTCTCCAGAGACGTGCGGCGCGGGCCGTCGCCGGCGATCACCAGCCGTGCCGAGTGGCCCTGCTCGTGCAGTTCGGCGAGCGTGTCCACCGACCGTTCGACGTGCTTCTCGGGCGAGAGCCGGCCACAGTGGACGAGCAGGTTCTCCTTGCCCTGCAGGAGATCCTTGCGCAGGTCGGCGGAGTGGCGGCTCGGCGTGAACGTGGCCAGGTCGACACCCAGCGGCACCTGCAGCACGTTGCGGGCACCGATGCGGTCGAACTCCTCGCGCGCGAACGCCGTCGTGCAGACCACCGTGTCGTAGGAGGCGGCCATGCGGCCGTTGGCCCAGTCGGCGCCGCGCACCGCGGGACCTTCCGGCAGCACGAACTGCAGGAGCCGGTCGAGGCGTTCGTGGGAGATCACGACGTTCGGGATGCCGCGCTCGCTCGCCCACGCGCCCATGCCGCGCAACGTCAGCCGGTCCGAGACCTCCAGCCGGTCCGGCTTGAGGTGTTCCATCAGCGCCTTGACCCGCCACGGGTCCACGACGCGGTAGCCACCGGTGTACGGGATCTTCGCGGCCGGCAGCGTGATCCGCCGGACACCGCCCGGCAGGACCTCGTCGGCGCGGCGATCTCCCGGCACCACCAGCACCACCTCGTGGCCCGACTGCACGTAGCCGGTGCCGAGGTGGTGCAGTGCCGTGCGGAGGCCGCCCGACTTCGGTCCGTAGAAGTTGGCTAGCTGAACGATCCTCAAGCGGCCGCCTGGTGAGTTAGTCCGATCACCGCAGCGTAGTGGCCCATCAGCTCGTCGCAGATCGCAGGCCAGGTGCGGGACAGCACCGACTTGCGGGCGGCGAGCCCGAACCTCTTGCGCCGCAGCGGGTCGCGCAGCAGTTCGACGTACCGCGCGATGTCGTCCTCGAACAGGTACCCGGTCCGGCCGTGCGCAACCAGGTCACGCGGGCCGCCGGCGTTCGGCGCGAGCACCGGCAGGCCGGTCGCGAGCGCCTCCTGGACGGCCTGGCAGAACGTCTCGTGCGGTCCGGTGTGGATGAAGACGTCGAGCGACGCGTAGGCCTCGGCGAGCGCCTCACCCGTGCGGAACCCGAGGAACTCCGCGTTCGGCAGGTCGCGTTCGAGCTGCTCGCGGTCCGGTCCGTCGCCGACGATCCGGAGCTTCACGCCGGGCAGGTCGTGCAGCTCCTTGAGCCGGTGCACCTGCTTCTCCGGAGCGAGACGGCCGACGAAGCCCACGGTGAGCTCGTCGTTCTGCTTGCTGCGAGGGCGGAAGAGGTCGATGTCGACGCCACGCCCCCACCGGTGCACGCGCGGCACCCCGTGCTGCTCCAGCGCCTCGACCGCCGAGCTGGACGGCGCCAGCGTGCGGTCGGCCAGCGTGTGCAACCGCTTCGTCCACCGCCACGCCGCCCGTTTGGTCAGCCCGAGGCCGTAACTGCCGGCGAACCCGGCGACGTCGGTCTGGTAGACGGCGACGGTCGGCACGTCGATCTTGCGCGCGGCTCTCAGCCCGTACGCGCCCAGCACGAACGGCGAGGCGAGGTGCACGACGTCGGGCTGGAAGTCAGCCAACGCGTGCAACACCTTCGGGGTCGGCACCCCGATGGGCAGGCTGGTCACCATGGGCACGTCGACGGCGGAGACTCTGACGACGGGCGTGCCGTGGTGTTCGCCCGCGCCGGCACCCGGCGCGACCACCATCGCCTGGTGGCCGTTTCGCCGCAGGTGTTCCAGCACACGGAGAACGGAGTTGGTCACCCCGTTCACCTGGGGCAGGAAGCTCTCGGTCACGATCGCTACGCGCACAAGAGACACCTTGTAGTGCGCGTGTGAAGTCCGCGTGACACGAAATTTGACGCGGTCAGAACACCTCACGTCGTGGCCAGGTGATCGTCGATTGGTCATCTTCGATTCGGTTGCCGGTCACCCGACGCGGTGAAACTAGGCCAGCATGACCGTCTTGTCGTCCCGACCCGCGCACCCGGTGGACCCCGGCCTGGTGTCAATAGCGCTGGAAGTGGCTGGTCGTCTGGCGAACGACGCCTCGGACGTCATCATGGCCACCGCCGGTCGCGGCGTGCGTCCGGACTCCGACGAGTCGCCGTTCGACTGGGTGACCGACACCGACCGCACCCTCGAACGCCACACCAGGCGCGTCCTGACCGCGGAGTTCCCCTCGATTCCGGTCTTTTGTGAGAATTCTGACGTCGACGTTCCCGGCGACTCCGAGTTCCGCTGGGTGGTCGACCCGGTCGACGGCACCGCCAACTACACCGCGGGCATGCCGTGGTGCGCGTACAGCCTGGCTCTCGTGGACCGCTGGGGCCCGGTCGTCGGCGTCGTCGCGGACCCTTACCGCGCGCAGATCTACGCCGCAGCGCGAGGCCGGGGCATGCGGGCGAACGGCACGCCGGTGCGACTCACTGAGCGTCAGGGCGATTCGCTCGTGGTGTGCACGGAGATGACTCGAACGGGTCCGTGGGCCGGAATGGGTGAATTCATCTCCACGGCGGCCATCGCGGGCACCGGAGTCCGGGTGCTGGGATCGAAATGCCTGGCCGTGGCACAGGTGGCTCTTGGTCACGTCGCTGCCGCCGTCCTGCACGGCTATCACGAGTGGGACGTGGCCGGCGCGGTGTCTTTGGCCGTGGAGTCCGGCGCCGTGGTGTTGGACAGACGCGGTGCTGGGGCTCAGCTGCCTGCGGACGGGTTGCTGGTGGCCGCTCCGGACGTGGCCGACGAGGTGCTGGGCTGGTGGCAGTCCGCGCTTCAGGTCGACAGCTGAGGAAGCTGCTTCTCGAGCACTTCGAGGTGGGTGCGCGCCGCGTCCAGCTCCGGGTGGTCGAACATCTGCAGCGCGACCCTGCCGACCTCGTTCTCGAACTGCTGGAAGTCGTGCGCGGCCTTGAGCAGCCGCTGGTACACCGGGTGCTGCCGGTCGACCGCGCCCAGTGCCCTGCCGAGCTGCGCGATGCCCCTGACGTCGTCGAGCTCCTTGGTGAGCTGCTCGCTGATCCTCTGGAGCCAGTCCCTCGCCGGTGACTTCGGCACCGTCTGCACGGCCGCGGCAACTCGTCTCGTCGACTCGGCGCAGCGCTCGACCAGTTCGGACCACATGTCGTAGGGCTGCTGCGGGATCGGCGGGTAGGCGACCGCGGGCACGGCCGGGCGCTGGAGCGAGCGGCGGATGAGGCCGACCACTGTGCCGACGACCACGCCGGGGACGCCGCCGACTGCGCCCGCTATGAAGAGGATCGCCAAGATCGTCACGACCAGCGAGGACGGGTGGTCGCTCGGCGTGGTCACCTCGACGAGCGTCCCCAGGCCGGCCATGAGCACGATGCCTGTTGCGGCTCCCCAGAGCGCTGAGCGGACGACGACCCCCATGGCCGTTGATCGTGCCACGTTCACCGGCAGTTCGTCGGGAAACTCAGGCGTCGAAGTCGACCGTCACGCATTCGCTGGTCGGCAGCGCCTGACAGGTCAGCACGAATCCGGCCGCCACCTCGGACTCGTCGAGCGCGTAGTTGCGGCGCATCTCGACCGTGCCGTCGGTGACCAACGCGCGGCACGTGCCGCACACCCCGCCCTTGCAGGCGAAGGGCAGATCCGCGCGGACCCGTTGGGCGGCGTCCAGGATCGGCTCGTCGGCCGGCAGCGGCAGAGTGGTCGACTTGCCGTCCAGGATCACCGTCACGGAAGCGGCTGAGTCCACCACGGCCTCGACCCGGCGGGGCGGAGGCGGGGGCTCGTCGACGTAGAAGAGCTCGTGGTGCACGCGGTCGGTCGGCACGCCGCGGTCACGCAGCACCGAGGTCGCGTCCTGGACCATCTCGTACGGGCCGCACAGCCACCACTCGTCGATGCCGTCGAACGGGACGACGGCGTCGAACAGGGCCGTGAGCTTCTCCGCGTTCAGGCGGCCCGAGAAGAGCTCGACGTCGCGGGGTTCTCGGGACAGGACGTGGATCAGCTGGAACGTGGCCGGGTAGCGGTCCTTCAGGTCGGCCAGCTCGTCGGCGAACATCACCGTGTCGGTGCGGCGGTTGCCGTAGAGCAGGGTGACGCGGGCGCCGGTGGCGAGGACCGTGGCGGCGATCGACAGGGCCGGGGTGATGCCGGAGCCCGCCACGACGAATCCGTGGTGGGTGCCGGCGCCGGTCGGGCTGAACTTGCCCAGCGGGGGCAGGACTTCCACGACGTCGCCGGGGGAAACGCGGTCCACCAGCCAGGTGGAGAACAGGCCGTCGTCGACGCGGCGCACGCCGATGCGCGGGGCGGCACCGGCCGGGGCGCAGATCGAGTACGAGCGGCGTTCGTCGCCCTGGCGCAGGGTCAGGTACTGGCCCGCGGCGAAGGCGAACTCGTCAGCCACATCAGCGGGCACGTCGAAGGTGACGGCCACGGCGTCGTCGCAGAGGCGGTCGACGCTGGCGACGGTGAGCTTGTGGAAAGCAGCGCGGCGCGACAACTCAGATCTCCTTGACGTGCTCGAACGGTTCGGCGCAGGTGTTGCAGCGGCGCAGGGCCTTGCACGCCGTGGAGCCGAACCGGGAAATCTCCTGGGTGTTCAGCGAGCCGCACTGCGGGCAGGCGACCTGGCGGGACGGCGGCACGAGGTTCAGCGGCACCGGGCCCACGGCGGCAGGGCCGATTCGCGCTGGAGGCGCGATGCCTGCGGCGGCCAGCTTCGAACGGCCCTCGGAGCTGATCCAGTCGGTCGTCCAGGCCGGGGAGAGCGAGAGCCGCACCTCGACCTCGTCGTAGCCCGCGTTCCGCAGAGACCGGCGCAGGTCCGCGCCCATTTCGTCGATCGCGGGGCAGCCCGAGTAGGTCGGCGTGATGGTGACCACGACGCGACCGTCCTCTTCGGACACCTCGCGCAGCACGCCGAGGTCGGCCAGCGTGAGAACCGGGAGCTCCGGGTCCCGCACGGCCGACGCGACCTCCAGTGCCGTCGTCACCAGACCGCTCCCGGCAGCGACCGGTGCAGGTGCTGCATCTCGGCGAGCAGGAAGCCCATGGCCTCGGTGTGCACGCCGTCGCGGCCGGCCATCCCGGCCACCCGAGCGGCCTTCGAATCCGCCGGACGCGTGAGTCCGGCAGCCGGCAGCACCGCCTCCAGCACACCGTCCACTTCGGACCGCAGCGAAGCCGGATCAACGGCGACGCCGGCCAGGCGAGCTTCCACGGCGTGCGTGGCGAACAGCTCGTCGACGAACGGCCACACCCGCTCCAAGCCCGCCTGCATGCGGCGGTGCGACTCGTCGGTGCCGTCACCGAGCCGGACGGTCCACTGCGCGGCGTGGTCGCGGTGGTACGCCAGCTCCTTCAGGCCCTTCGCGGCCACGGCGGCGAGCACCGGGTCGGCTGAGCCCCGCAACCGGGAGAACAGCGCCAGCCGCCACGACGAGAACACCAGCAGCCGCGCGATGGTCGTGGCGAAGTCGCCACCAGGGCCTGGGCCGCAGTCGATCTCGGCCAGGTGCACGTTGCGGAACTCGCGTTCGTCGCGCAGGTACGCCAGCGCGTCCTCGTCGCGGTCGAGCACCTCACCGGCGCGCGTCAGCAGCATGCGGGCCTGTCCGAGCAGGTCCAGAGCGATGTTGGCGAGCGCGATGTCCTCTTCGAGCTCAGGAGCGCGCGAGCACCACTCCGACAGCCGCTGCGAGAAGATCAACGCGTCGTCGCCGAGCATCAGGCAGTAGGCGGCGATGTCCGCGCGGTCCACGCCCGCCGGGAACTCGCGGTTCACGCCGACGAGAGCGTCCGAGAACCCGGTCCCGAAGGCCCAGTGCGAGTCCTCGTGCCCCAGCAGCGACTCGTAAGCGTTGTCGAAGCTCATAGGTGCGGCACGTCCTCGGGAATCGAGTAGAACGTCGGGTGCCGGTAGACCTTGTCCCCGGCCGGCGCGAAGAACGGGTCCTTCTCGTCCGGCGAGGAGGCCGTGATCGAGGCCGCGGGCACCACCCAGATCGACACGCCCTCGTTGCGGCGCGTGTAGACGTCACGCGCGTTGCGCAGCGCCATCTCCGCGTCCGGCGCGTGCAGCGAACCGACGTGCACGTGGTTCAGGCCGCGCTTGCCCCGCACGAACACTTCCCACAGCGGCCAAGACGTGCTCACGCGGCACCTTCCTTACGTGCGTGCTTCTGAGCGTGTGCGGCAGCGGCCTCGCGCACCCAGGAACCGTCCTCGTGCGCCTTGCGGCGGTGGGCGATGCGCTGCTCGTTGCAGACACCGCCACCCTTGACGACCTGCCAGAACTCGTCCCAGTCCGGCGTGCCGAAGTCGTACTGCCCGCGCTCCTCGTTCCACTTCAGGTCGGGGTCCGGGAACGTGACGCCCAAGGCCTGAGCCTGCGGCATGCTCATGTTCACGAACTTCTGCCGCAGCTCGTCGTTGGTGTCGCGCTTGATCCGCCACGCCATCGACTGCTCGGTGTTCGTCGACTCGGAGTCCGGCGGGCCGAACATCATCAGCGCCGGCCACCACCAGCGGTTCACCGAGTCCTGCACCATGTCCCGCTGCTGCTGAGTGCCGCGCATCATCGTCATGAGCAGCTCGTAGCCCTGACGCTGGTGGAACGACTCTTCCTTGCAGATGCGGATCATGGCGCGCGCGTACGGCCCGTAGGAGGTGCGGCACAACGGCACCTGGTTGCAGATCGCGGCGCCGTCGACGAGCCAGCCGATCACGCCGACGTCGGCGAACGTCAGCGTCGGGTAGTTGAAGATCGAGGAGTACTTCTGGCGGCCCTCGATGAGCTTGGTCGTCAGGTCCTCGCGGTCGGCGCCGAGCGTCTCGGTCGCCGAGTACAGGTACAGGCCGTGCCCGGCCTCGTCCTGCACCTTCGCCAGCAGGATCGCCTTGCGCCGCAGCGAGGGCGCGCGCGAGATCCAGTTGCCCTCCGGCTGCATCCCGATGATCTCGGAGTGCGCGTGCTGGGCGATCTGCCTGATCAGGGTCTTGCGGTAGCCGTCGGGCATCCAGTCACGCGGCTCGATGCGCGCGTCGGCCTGCACCGTGCGCTCGAAGCGCAGCTCCAGGTCATCCGCCATGCTCCGGATGTTACACCTGAGTGCCGAATCTGCGTAGAACTGTCACAACGACCGCGATGACGAGCCAGACGGCCAAGAGGAACGTGCCCACGGGCAACAGGCTGAGCACCGCGCTGCGCCCCGCGACGCGCGTCAGCTCCGGGTTCGCCTGGTCGTACTCGACCCGCACGTTGTCGCCCACGTTGAGCCCCGACGGGTACAGCACGCCCTGCGACGGGATGATCACGCGGCCGTCCGGTGTGGCGTAGCGCACAACCGTCCTGTTGAAGGCCACGGAGTCGACCTGCGCGACCGCCTGCCCGAGGTGCCGCTCGATGGCCATGTCGTCCCGCCAGCAAGCGAGCGGCAGCAGCACGCACATGAGCGTCACCACCCCGCCGACCACGAGCAACACGCGACTCACCACACGGCGGACACGCACACCTAGCGCCGGCTTGGTCACTGCGTTGTCCACCACAACTGAGAAGTCTAGAGCCGGGCGGGTGCCGCGCTTTCAGGTTCATATCCATACAGTCGGAGCGTGACCTCTGCACCGACATCACGAGCACGGCAGCGGATCCGCGTCCGGACGAGCCGGGCCACCGCCGGTGACCTGCTCGGATTGCTGCCAGACCCGGAGCACGCGCTCGCCTGGGTGCGCGACGGGTCCGGGCTGGTCGGCTGGGGCGAGGCCGCGCGGCTCGAGGTCAGCGGTCCAGACCGTTTCGCGCAGGCCGACAAGTGGTGGCGCGAGTTCTGCGCGCACCTCGACGTGGACGACGCGCTGGGCGTACCCGGCAGCGGCCCCGTCGCCTTCATCTCGATGGCCTTCGCGGACTCGCCCGGGGACTCGGTGCTGATCGTCCCCGAGGTCGTGGTCGGCCGCCGCAACGGCGAGCAGTGGATCACCACGATCGGCGCCGCGGACACCACACCCGACGTCACCCCGCTGTCCCGCCCGTCCGGGATCCGCTACTCGAACGGTCAGCTGCCGGTCACGCAGTACCGCGAGGCCGTGCGGTCCGCCGTTGCCCGGATGCGTGGTGGTGAGCTGGACAAGGTGGTGCTCGCCCACGACCTGGTGGCTTCCACGGATCGGCGCCTGGACCAGCGGTTCGTGCTGCAGGGGTTGGCCCGGCGGTATCCGGAGTGCTGGGCGTACGCGGTGGACGGCCTGGTGGGCGCGACGCCGGAGTTGCTGCTGCGCCGGACCGGGTCGGTCGTGGACTCGCGGGTGCTGGCCGGGACGACCTGGCCGCACGACGGGGTTTCGGACGAGGAGCTCGCTGCCGCGTTGATGTCGTCGGAGAAGAACCTCGAAGAGCACGACTACGCCATCACGTCGCTCGCGGACACGTTGCGGCCCTTTTGCACAACGATGTCAGTCGAGGGCCCTTCGGTTCTGCGGCTGCCCAACGTGTCGCACCTGTCTTCTGACGTGATCGGCACCCTTGAGTCGTCGGTGTCGTTGCTGCACCTCGGGGAGGCTGTGCACCCGACGGCCGCCGTGGGTGGGACGCCCCGGCTGGACGCGACGACGTTGATCTCGCAGCTGGAAGGCATGGACCGCGGCCGGTACGCGGGACCCGTCGGGTGGATCGACGGGAACGGGGACGGCGAGCTCGGGATCGCGTTGCGGTGCGCGCAGATCACCGGGTCGACGGCGCGGCTGTTCGCGGGGTGCGGGCTGGTGGCGGACTCGGATCCGGACATCGAGGTGCAGGAGGCGCACGCCAAGATGCGGCCGATGCGCGAGGCCCTGGAAGGCCTCTAGGGGTTCAGAACGCTTGCGATGAAGGCTGCCTTGCCTTCGGTGTAAGCCTCGCGGTCGTGTCCGCTGCGCTCGGACAGGTCGCGCTTCAGGTTCTCGTACTGGTGCGCGAGGTCCTGGCCGGCGCGGAGGGCGTCGCGGAAGCGGATCTGGTCGGCCCACCGCGGGTGGCCTGCCTGGATCAGGTGCAGGTGGGCTTCGCGGCGCTGTCCTGACTGGTCGGGCTTGACGAAGAAGCGGCGCCAGGGACGCTGGTCCAGCTCCGGAGGCACGTACGCCCAGCCGTTGGCGATCAGGCGATCGGACGCTCGCGCTGCGACGGTGTCCAGATCGGTCACGGAGGCCTGGAGGTCCACGATCGGCTTCGCGGCGAGGCCGGGTACCGAGGTCGAGCCGACGTGCTCGACTCCGTCGACCAGCCACGGTGCGAGCAGGCTCTTCAGGTGGTCGCGCTCAGCCGCTGCCCGGACCGTCCAGCGAGGGTCGTGCGGACGAACTTCCGCCCGCTCGTACGCCCAGGCAGGCGCTTCCTCGCTCATCCAGCCCACCCGTTTTCGGTCCGGAACGCGCTGACGCAGGGGTCCCCCCTTGCTGGGAACCCCTGCGTCATAACGTACTCAGCAGGTCTGACAGTCAGGCGCGGTCAGACGAGCGGTTACTTGTGCGCGTCCAGCAGCTCGTGCGTCAGCTGGATCTTGGCGCGCGACTTCGGCTCAGCCGCCTTGGCCGGAGCAGAGGCCACGGACAGCGACTTGGCGGAGACGTCAGCGGTGCGGCCCGGAGCCTCGGCCGGCTTGCCCTTGGTGAAGAGCCACGTCTGGAACAGCTGGTCCAGCTGCTGGCCCGACACCCGCTCGGCCACCGCGATGAACTCCTCGATCGTGGCGTCGGAGTACTTCTTCTCCGCCGTCCACGTCTTCAGGATCTCGAAGAACTTCGCGTCACCCACGGCCACGCGCAGGGCGTGCAGGGTCAGGGCACCGCGGTCGTACACGGCGCCGTCGAACACCTTGTCGGCGCCGGGGTCGCCGGGCAGGACCTGCCAGAACGGGTCGTCGGCCGGGTACAGGTCGTAGGTGAAGTCGGCGTTCTCCTGGGCCGTGCCCTCACCGATGTGCTCGGACCAGAGGAACTCCATGTACGACGCGAAGCCCTCGTTCAGCCAGATGTCTCGCCAGTGGTGGACCGACGTCGAGTCGCCGAACCACTGGTGGCCGAGCTCGTGGGCGATGACGTAGGTGTTGGCACCGCGGCGGAAGAAGGCCGTGTCGTAGTTCGGGCGGGTCTGGTTCTCCAGCGCGTAGCCCAGGCCAGGGGTGGCGACGCCGCCCTGCGCCTCGAACGGGTACGGGCCGACGTTCTCCGCGAGGAACTCGATGACCTCGGGGGTGCGCTCGATGCTGGCCTTGGCGGCGTCGGCGTTCTCGCCGAGGCGCTCGGAGTACGCGTTGTACACCGGCTGGCCGTTCGGTGCCGTGGACTGGCGGATCTCGAACTGGCCGATCGTCAGGAACGTCAGGTAGGTCGCCTGCGGCTTGGTGCTGCGCCAGTTCCAGCGCGTGTAGCCGTTGATCTGGCGGGTCTGGCCGACGAAGGTGCCGTTCGAGATCGCCTCGACGCCGTTCGGCACGGCGACGTTGACGTCGAAGGTGGCCTTGTCGGTCGGGTGGTCGTTGGACGGGAACCACCAGGAGGCGATCTCCGGCTCACCGATGGCCAGGGCGCCGTCGGGAGTCTTGGTCCACGCCGTGAAGCCGTTGCGGTCCTTCACCGTGGAGGGCGAGTCCGCGTAGGTGACGACGATCGTCAGGTCCTGGCCCTTGCGCACGCCGCCGCGCGGGGTGAGGGTCAGCTCGCCGTTGTCGGAGACGAACGTGGACGGCACGTTGTTCACCCGGACCGACTTCACCTTGAGCAGGAAGTCGAGGTTGAACTGCGTGAGGTCCTCGGTCGCCTTGGCGAGGATCGTCGTGGTGCCCGACAGCTGGTCGCCGTTCGGGTTGTAGTTGAGCCTGATGTCGTAGTGGGAGACGTCGTATCCGCCGTTGCCGTACGTCGGGTAGTACGGGTCGCCGGCACCGGGTGCACCCGGAGACGCCGCCAGCGCCGTCCCCGCGAAGAGCGTCATCGCGGCCGCGGACGCCACCGCGGCCGTCGCCTTGGATCTGATCGACATGCGCGGGACGCTATCCACAGCTCGGGGTGCGAACCACCGACTTACGTAGGTTTCCTACCTGCTGAAAATGGTTGACACAGTCGACTTGAGACGTTGGTGCAACGCGCGCAGTTCGTCTCTTTTTGCCTGCACTTCCACCACTTGGAGGCCTTTTGGCCGCGCAAGTGCGCTACGGAACTCCTCCGGCCCGTCCACTGTGGAGTGCGGAATTCGGTAGCCCGCGCACAAAGCGGCCAAATCCGTCCCGTGCGGGGTGCCGAATATCCTTTCGAAACTTCGGCTGTGCTCGGGTGCTCCCTGTTCCAGCAATGAAAAGATCCCGCCGCCGTCGTCGTTGAGGACGACGATCGTGAGGTCCGGCCGGTGGTCGGCCAGCAGGCCGTTGCTGTCGTGCAGGAACGTCAGGTCGCCCATCAGCGCATATGCCGGACCGTCGTGAACCACAGCGAGCCCGATGGCCGTGGACACGCTGCCATCGATGCCCGCCGCACCCCGGTTCGCGTGGATCGTGATGTCCGAACGGCGCTCGCCCGCGTGGTCGACGTCGCGGATCGGGTTCGACGAGCCGACGAACACCAACGCACCCGATGGCACCGCCTGCGTGAGGTCGCGCGCAACGTGCAGACCGGTCGGCCACGGTTCAGCGTCCAGCAGGTCGTCCACGGCCTCGCTGACGCTCTTCACCGCGCTCTGCCACGCCTGCAGCCACTCCCCGTCGTGCTCCGCCGGTTCAGGCAGCCAGGTCGAGGCACGCGATGCGGTGAACTGCGTGTCCGGCCACTGCGCCTGGTCACCGACGGCGTGCACGATCGCGGTCTGCTTCAGCACCGACTGCTGGCCGCGCGACAACGTCACCCGGCCCACGACGAGCACCGCGTCCGGCCGCAGGTGCGCCGGCAGGCCCGCGCTGAGCAGCAACGAGCCGTGCCGCAGGCCACCGGGTGCGGTCGGCTCGGCGATCACCGGCCAGCCGAGCTGAGAGGCCTTGAGCAACCGCTCCGGGCGGTCGTCCCCGAGCAGCACCAGTGTGCGCGGCGGCAGTTCGGAAGGCCTGGTCTCGACCGTGAACGTGCGGTCCGTCGCGGTCCACGGAGTCCGGTCCGACGACGGCCACGAGGAGTCGTCCGGGGTCAGCGGCGGCCGGAACGGCACGTTGACGTGCACCGGACCGGGAGTCGCGATCGCGCGGCAGACCAACGAGCGCGTGGTGGGCTCGTCGGCGCCCTCCGGCATGTGCAGCGTCGGGATGCCGAGCAGGTCGTGCTGGTTGATCGTCTGGCTGGCCCCGGTGCGGTAGAGGTCGACCGGGCGGTCGGCGGTCAGCGCGATCAACGGGACGTTCGTCAGCTGCGCCTCGACGACCGCGGGGTGCAGGTTCGCGACCGCCGTGCCGCTGGTGCAGGTCACGACCGCGGGCCGGCCCGTCTTCGCGAGGCCCAGCGCCAGGAACCCGCCGCTGCGCTCGTCGATCCGCACGTGCACCGTGAGCAGGCCTTTCTGCTCGGCCTGGTGCAGCGCGAACGACAGCGGGGCGTTGCGCGAACCGGGGCACAGCACGACGTGCCGGACGCCGTTGCGCACCAGCTCGTCGACGATCACCCTCGCGTGCGCACTTGACCCGTTCATCCGTCGATTGTCTCAGTGGCCGTCGCTACGCTGCTGAGAACCAGGGGGTGGGGAATGACCGAAGCGCCTGAACCGCGCAACGAGGTCAGCGGCCAGGTCTCAGGAAACGCGTGGCAGATAGGTCACGTGCACGGTGACCTCAACCACACCGTGCACAACACCAAGCACGCGCCGGCTCAGCCCGAAGAGGCGGAGCTGGACATCTGGCTCGTGCTCGCGGGTGTGCTCGCCGTCGTGAGCGGCCTCTTCCTGATCGGCGGAGCTCTCCTCTACGGGGATCAGCCGCCTCGACTGGTCGGCGTGGGCGTCGTGCTCGACGGCGGCGGCTTGACCGGACCGGCCAGGGGCGCCGCCTGCTGGCTCGGGATCTGGCAGGTGTGGACGGCGTCGGACCTGTTCTCCCGCAAGAAGCAGGTGCGCCGGCGCGATCGGCACCCTGCCCAGATCGCCCTGTGGCTGTCGTACGTCCCGATCTGCCTGGCGCTCGGCACGCCGGCCCAGTGGATCTGGTGCTGCCTCATCTCGACCGCCGCGGCGCTGATCTGCCTGCTGCGCCGTCCACGAGCGCCGCGTCCGGGTCGACGACTGATCGCCGCGGTGGTCGGAGTCATCGCGTTCGTCACGTGGTTCCTGCCCGAGGCGCGCGGCCTCTGGAGCAACGAGGTCGACGCCTCGGTGCTGGGCGCGCTCGCGGGCACGCCGCTGTTGCTCGTGATCATCGCGGTGCCGGTGCACGCCGTGCTGACCGCTCCCGCGGTGAACGCCGGTCGCACGTTGCGCAGCTGGTCGATCTGCCTGCTCCTGAAGCTCGCGGTCACGTGGGTGGTCATGTCGCAGTGGCACGTGCAGGTCCCGGCCGGGTCAACCGTGTTCTCGTCGTTCCTGCCCACCATCGGAGTCGTCGCGATGCTGCTCGCGTCGTCGAGCATCCGGGAGCGGGTCTCAGCGCCGGACGCCTAGAGTCTCGGACCGTGGCAGATCAGGAGCTCTTCGACCCGTCGCTGTGGAAGCCGATTGAGGGCTTCGACTTCACCGACATCACCTACCACCGCGCGCTCGACCAGGGCACGGTCCGCATCGCGTTCAACCGGCCGGAGGTCCGCAACGCGTTCCGGCCGCACACCGTGGACGAGCTGTACCGGGCGCTCGACCACGCGCGGATGTCGTCCGACGTGGGCTGCGTGCTGCTGACCGGCAACGGGCCGGCGCCGAAGGACGGCGTCTGGGCGTTCTGCAGTGGCGGTGACCAGCGGATTCGCGGGCGCAGCGGGTACCAGTACGCGTCCGGTGAGACGGCCGAGACGGTGGACCCGGCGAGGGCGGGGCGGCTGCACATCCTGGAGTGCCAGCGGCTGATCAGGTTCATGCCGAAGGTCGTCATCGCGGTCGTGCCCGGCTGGGCCGCGGGCGGTGGCCACAGCCTGCACGTGGTGTGCGACCTCACGCTCGCCAGCCGGGAGCACGCCAAGTTCAAGCAGACCGACGCGGACGTCGGCTCGTTCGACGGCGGCTACGGCTCGGCGTACCTGGCACGGCAGGTCGGCCAGAAGTTCGCGCGCGAGATCTTCTTCCTCGGCCGCACGTACTCCGCCGAGGACATGTTCAAGATGGGCGCTGTCAACGAGGTCGTGCCGCACGCCGAGCTGGAGACCAGGGCACTGGAGTGGGCCCGCGAGATCAACGGCAAGTCGCCGACCGCCCAGCGGATGCTCAAGTACGCGTTCAACCTGATCGATGACGGTCTGGTGGGACAGCAGATCTTCGCCGGCGAGACGACCCGGCTCGCGTACATGACCGACGAGGCCGTCGAGGGCCGCGACGCGTTCCTGGAGAAGCGCGACCCCGACTGGTCGAACTACCCGTACTACTTCTGAGCGGGATCTGATGCTCGACGAACTGCGCGCGGCGCTCGACGGTGGCGAACCGCTGGTGGACGGCCCGCTCGACGGCTGGGAGAAGCGGGCCGTGCTCGGCGTGCCCACCTCCGGGTCGACGGGCGAGCCGAAGACCGTGCTGCTCGACGCTGCGGCGCTGACGACCTCGGCGGAAGCCACCCACGAGCGGCTCGGCGGCCCCGGCACGTGGCTGCTGGCGTTGCCCACCAGCCACATCGCCGGGGTCCAGGTGCTCGTGCGGTCGATCGTCGCGGGCACCACACCCGGCGTGCTCGACATGTCGAAGGGCTTCCGCGCCATGGGTTTCGCGCAGGCCGCCCGGCCGGTGCTGGCCCAGCCAGGACGCCACTACACCGCCCTGGTGCCGACGCAGCTGTCCCGGCTCGTGGTGACCGAGGGGCCGGGGCTCGAGGCGCTGCGGCAGTTCGACGGCGTGCTGATCGGCGGCGCCGCCACACCGCCGAAGCTGTTGCAGCAGGCGCGCGCCCTCGGCGTGCAGGTCGTCACCACGTACGGCATGAGCGAGACGGCCGGTGGGTGTGTGTACGACGGTGAGCCGCTGCGGGACGTCTCAGTGCGCACGGACGACCTGATCGAGATCAGCGGACCCGTGCTGGCGCTGGGATACCGGGGCACCGCGGAACCGTTCGGCGAGTGGTTCCGCACCGGCGATCTCGGGCGGCTGCGCGACGGGCGGCTGGAGGTGCTGGGCCGCGCGGACGACGTGATCGTCACGGGCGGCGAGAAGGTGCCGCCGATCCTGGTCGAGCGGGCTCTGGCGAACGTCGAGGGCGTCCTGGAGGCGTGTGTCGTCGGGGTGCCGGACGACGAGTGGGGCATGGTCGTCGCGGCCGCCGTGGTGGTGCGCGGTGACGAGCCGGCGCTGGATGCTTTGAAGGCCGCTGTCGTGGACGGCGTGGGCCGCGCCGCCGTGCCGAAACTGGTGCGGTTCGTGTCCGAGCTGCCGTTGCGCGGACCGGGCAAAGTCGACAGAACAGCGGTTCTCGACTCTTTTAGGTGAACCTTTACCGCTGAGGACAACTCTCCCCCGCGAAGCGCGCGGACCCAGCCGCGTGCGCTAGCGATGGGGGTTTTCTCATGCGCTACCTGTTACCGCTGGTCGTCGGCGCCTGCATGGTCGTCGGACTGGCGTCCCCTGCCCAGGCGGCCGGCAACGAGTGGTCCGCCGACCTCGGCTACCAGCTCGTGTCGTGGGGCGGTTCCCCGCGGACGGGCCTGATCGAGCTGGAACCGCACAGACTCGCCCAGCCCGCCAACACGGTCACGGCGGCGGTGACCGGCGACGGCGTGGCCGACGTGCGCGGTCTGCGGCCGGACGGCCAGTGGACCGAGTGGCTGGAGGCGCCGGCCACGTTGCCGGTGACCACGGACACCATCCAGACGCGCGTGGTGCTGAGCAGTGGCAAGGCAGAACGCGTGAAGCTGACGGCGTCGAACAAGCCTGCGGCGGCAGAAGACATTTCCATTGCCGCTGCTGGACGTGCGTACCGCGTGTACGCGACGCGTGAGGGCCTCGTCGGCGGCAACACGGCCAACGGCCACACGATCCGTTCGCGCGACCACTTCGTCGCGTTGCCGTCGCGCCGTGGCTTGGCGCCCAACAACTCCGGCAGCTACAGCGTGCAGGTGTGTGCCTCGAACGGTCGTTGCGAGTGGGCTCCGGTGTGGGACGTCGGCCCGTGGAACACCAAGGACGACTACTGGAACCCGTCCACCACGCGCGAGATGTGGAAGGACCTGCCGCAGGGCAAGCCGGAAGCGCAGGCCGCGTACGAGAACAACTACAACGGCGGCAAGGACCAGTACGGCCGTGAGGTCGCGAACCCGGCCGGCATCGACCTCGCCGACGGCGTGTTCTGGGACGGCCTCAAGCTGACCACCAACTCCTGGGTGACCGTGACGTACCTGTGGACCGGCTCCGGTCCTGTCGGGACGGTCCGCACGGCCGCGGCGAACGGCACGGTGAACGTCCGCAGCGGCGCGAACTCCTCGACGGCGCAGGTGGGTCTGGCCGCGAACTACGCCCAGGTGCGGGTCACCTGCCAGCTGACCGGCGAGTCCGTGACCGGCACGCAGGGCACGTCGAACATCTGGTACCGCGTCGCGTCCGGCAAGCACGTCGCCAAGGCGTACGTGGCCGGTGTGTCCGGAGCGCCCACCTGCTGATAGGCCCGTTGGCGGGTCCTCAGTAGCCATAGCGGAGGATGGAGGCATGGCCTCAGTCGTCCAGTGGATCCAGGGGACCCGCCCGCGCACCCTGCCGAACTCGATCGCGCCCGTGATCGTGGGAGCGGCGGCGGCACACCACATCGACGAGTTCAACGCGCTCTACACCGTGCTCGCCCTGGTGGTCTCGATCGCGCTGCAGATCGGCGTGAACTACGCCAACGACTACTCCGACGGCATCCGCGGCACCGACGACAACCGGGTGGGGCCGTTCCGCCTCACCGGTTCCGGTGCCGCCGAGCCGGCCAAGGTCCGGCTGGCGGCGTTCATCTCGCTCGGTGTCGGCGCGCTCGCGGGAATCGCCCTGGTGGCCCTGTCCGGGCACTGGTGGATGATCGCGTTCGGTGCTGTGTGCATTGCCGGAGCGTGGTTCTACACCGGCGGCAAGCGTCCGTACGGCTACGCGGGACTCGGCGAGATCGCGGTGTTCCTGTTCTTCGGACCGGCCGCGGTGCTGGGCACGCTGTACGTGCAGACCGGTGAGATCACCGGCATCGGCATCGGCGCGTCCATCGCGATGGGGTCGATCTCGGCGGCCGTGCTGGTGGCGAACAACCTGCGCGACATCCCAACGGATGCCGTGTCGGGCAAGCGAACCCTGGCCGTGGTGCTGGGCGACAAGGACACCCGCAGGCTCTACCTCGCGCTGGTGGCGGTGCCGTTCCTGATCGCGCTGGGGATGACCGTGCGGGTGCCGTACGCGTTGCTCGGGTTCCTCGCGGCGCCGATCCTGCTGCCCGCGGTGCGCCGGGTAGCAGCCGGGCGTAGCGGGCGCGACCTGATCCCGGTGCTGCAGTTCACCGGGATCGCGATGCTCGCCTGGGCCGTGCTGGTCAGCGTCGGGTTGTTCCTCGACTGACCGCGCTCACCAGGCGTCCTCGGTGAACTGGGTCGGCTCGTCGTCTTCGGAACGCGCGGGCTTGCGCGGCGGTGGTGGCGGTGCCGTCTCGCCCTTGATCAGTGCGTCGAGCGTGGCCCGGTCGGCCTCGAGTGCTTCGCGCACAAGGGGATCGTGGCTCGCCTCGCCGGTGAGGACCTGACGCCAGCTGAGCCCGGCACCCCGGGCGATGCGGTCGGCCAGCTGCCGCATCGCCGGTGACGCGTCGCTCGACTTGGCGAACTGCATCACCCTGCGAACGTCCTCCGTGGACGGTTCTCTGGTCTTCAGGCTCTGCCGGGCAGACCGCATGGCGCGGTCCACGTCGGCGACCGCACCCGTCAGGAAGTCCTCCGCCGCGGCGATGTCCGGTGTCCGCCAGGCCGTCATCACCACTTGTCCTCCGCGAAGATGTCGGGGTCGTTCTCGTCGCCGTCGTCACCCCTGCCTCTGCGCGGCTTCTGCGCGTCCATGATCTCGTCGGCGGTCATGCCCTCCTGCAGCATCTGGAACGCCTGCTTCATCTTCTTGACGTTCTCCTGCTGCATGGCCTGCACGTCGGGGTCCTGGGCGGCCTTGCCGGAGACCACGTCCTCCCAGGAGAACTCTCCGGAGTCCACCTTGCGCTTCAACGCTTTCAGCTGCGGCGGCGCGTCCTTCTCCTGCGCCGCGCGCTCGACCTGCTGGGCGATCGCCTTGAAGTCGACCGGCGGAACCGGCGGCAGCGGCGTGTCCTTCAGCCTGGCCGCGAGGTCCTGCGCCTCCTTGAAGCGCGCGTCGACCTGGGCCTCGGCCGCGCGCAGCTCCGCGGACTTCCAGCTGTCGTTGGGGGTCGTCATCAGTTCTCGCTCCCGAAAAGACCACGCCGGACCTGCCGGACCTCGTCGCGGACGTCGCTCAGCTCGGCGCGTGCGGCGACCGCACGCCACTGCCGGTAGTCCACTTCGGTCAGTCCGAGCTGGTGCGCCACCTCGTAGTTCTCGCCGAGGTAGTGCAGGACGGCCTGGTCGGCCTGGATGCCGATGATCTCGAACTCCGCGTTCCTGAAGGTGCAGAGCTTGCGCAGGTAGGCGAGCTCCTGCACCGCGGCGTCCGGGACCTCCAGCACGCCCTCGGTGAAGTCCGGCGGTGCGGGCTGGCCGGCGAGCGGGTGCAGCGTCAGGAGGCCGGGCCGCGGCCCGAAGTCGACGTCGAAGCCCTGCCCGCGGAAGCTCGCGACCAGTCCACGCCGGACCGTCGGCCGCAGCGGAACCGGTGCCTGCCAATACCTTCCGGGACCGAAGGCGACGTCGCCGATCGGGTACCAGCCGATCTGGCGGTTGATGTACTTGCCGACCGCCCTGCCGTCACCGTTGGGGTCGAACCGCCAGAGCTCGGTGCCCGCCGGCAGCTCGCTGAGCTCCATGACGTACTCGGGGATCGGCTCCTCGCTGGGCGTGTAACCGGTGCCGGTGAACGGCACGGGGTAGACGCGGGTGGTGCCCATCTTCTGCGCGCCTTCGAGCGTGGGACCGCCGAAGCTGGTCTCGAAGATCTGCGTGGTGTGGGCGAGGAACCGCAGCACGTACTGGCTGCCCTTGGGCCAGCCCTCGACCTTGTCGACCCCGAACTTCTCCGCGAACTGGTCCGCGGTGCCCTGCGGGAAGTCCTGACCGCGCGTCACGAACCCCGCGGTGCGGTGCGGCTCGAACCGGCCGGGCACCACGACGTTGCCGAGATGGAGCTGCGCGATCGCGGGGTGCACGATCTTCTGCAGGATCGTCTCCGGCCCGATACCGGCCGCCTTCTGCACGGCCTGTGGGGTGCTCATCCGGGGTTCTTCTCCTTCCACCGCGCCAGGTGGTCGATGCGGTCGACCTGCACGTCCTCGAGCTCGTCCGGGCTGAAAGTCTTGCGGAAGCCGTTGTACTGGTCGCCCTCGAGCCCGTTGTCCTCCGCCCAGACCTGCGACGGCCCGACGTAGTCCGCGCCCATCGTGCCGTCCCGGTTCGGGTACAGGACGAACGGCTGGCCACGCCACTTCCCGGTGAACTCGTCGCGGTACCAGGCGTCGATCTCGGCGATCGGCACCCGCTTGACGCTCAGGTCCTCGTAGTGCGTGAACCCCTCGTCCGTCGCGTACTTCTCGCCGGGGATCTTGACGATCTCGATCGTGCCCCGCGACTCGACGCCGGCGAAGTAGGTTTCGCCCTGGTACTCGACTACTTCACGGGTGTGCTGGACCACGACGCCTCGCTCTCCCCGAGCTGGTACCAGCCGCGGCCTCGCTCGTACACGGCGTGCAGACGTTCCTGGCCGTCCTTGACCTCCCAGATCTCCGCGCGGTCCGGCAGAGCAGCGGGCTTCGCGACCCACTCCGGCACACCGCCACCGGTCGACCCGGTACCGGTGAACGGGTCCCGCCCACGCTTCACCTCGGTGGCACCGCCCGCGTCCGCCATCGTCTGGGCAGCCTTGTCCCAGCGCTCCTTCTCGCCCGGCTCCTGGTAGTACCGGTGCTCCTGGCCAGGCCTGCCTTCCGCCTCCTCGCCGAAGTCGCGATCGGTCTTCTCCGGGCCACCGTAGGGAACGGTCGCGGTCTTCGCCTGGTCGTCCGTCATGTGGTAGCGCAGCTGCATCGCGGACTCGGCCTTGTCCTTGATCGGCGTCCAGCCCTCGCCCTTGTCGTCGAGCGCCAGCCCCTCGCGCAACCCCATCGGCTTGTTGATGTCGTGCACGTCCTCGGCCCTGGCGATGCTGCCGGCGACCGTGTTCTGCCGCTGTGCGTCCGTGGACGTCGGGTCGTCGTGGTGCTTCAGGTACCCGTCGACCGCGTTCGGGTGCAGCACCTTGGTGACGAGGTCGCCGGACTCGACCTTGATCTGGTTGCGGACGCTGGCGACCTCGTGCGCCTCGGCCGGGGTCAGGTCCGCGGACAGCTTCTTGCTGAGGTCGATGTAGCGCTCGCGGTCCGCCGGGTCCGGGTAGATCTGCTCCAGCTGGTGCTTGTACCCGTCACCGGATGCCGCCATGGCCGCGTGGTCGAAGGCGGGCGTGAGGTCGTGCCCCTTCGGCGACCGCGGCGTGTCGTCGCCCGACCCGCCGTCGCCGCTCCCGGTCCCGTCCTGGCCGTCGTGGCTGCCGTGGCCGTTGGACGCGTCGGTGTCGTGCTTGGGGTCGGCGTCGTGCCTGGAGTCGGCGTCGTGGTCGGCGGGGGTGGTGTCCGGGTGGTGGTCGTCATGGGTCTTGGCACCGTCGGCGTCGCTGGCGGCGGTGTCGTGGCCCTTGTCGTCGTGCGGCTTGCCGTCAGCGTCGTGAGGCTTGTCCTGGCCGTCGTGCGGCTTGCCGTCGGCGTCGTGCGGCTTGCCATCCGTGTCGTGCGGCTTGCCGTCCGCGTCATGGGGCTTGGGCTGGCCGTCGTGCGGCTTGCCATCCGTGTCGTGCGGCTTGGTGCCGGCGTCATGCGGGGTCGTGTCGTGGGGCTTGGTGTCCGTCGAGCCGCTGGGCGTCGTGTCGTGCGGACGCGGACCCGACTGGTCGTGCGGCGTCCCGTCGTGGGGATGGGTGCCACCGTCGTGAGGGGTCGTGTCGTGCGGACGCGGACCCGGCGACGAGTCGTGCGGCGTGGTGCCGGACGGGGTCGTGTCGTGGGGGCGCGGCGTGGACGGGTCGTGCGGCGTCGTGCCACCTGAGCCGTTGGGCGTGGGGTGGTCCGTGCCCGTGGTCGGGCTCTGGTGTCCCGGAGGCGAAGGCAAGCCGCCACCGCTGCTCGGGCTCTCGTGCCCAGGAGGCGACGGAAGACCGCCACCGGAGCTGGGAGACGCGTGCCCGGGAGGCGAAGGCAGGCCGCCGCTCGGACTCTGGTGCCCAGGAGGCGACGGGAGGCCGCCGCCGGAGTTCGGGGTGGTGTGGCCGGGAGGTGTGGGGAGGCCGCCACCGGAGTTCGGGGTGGTGTGGCCGGGAGGTGTGGGGAGGCCGCCGCCGGAGTTCGGGGTGGGGTGGCCGTTGCCGGTGCCTGAGGGGGCCGGGGCCGTTGCCGTGCCGCTGTTGGCGGTCGGGTGGGTGGGCAGGCTGCCGGAACCGCCCGGTGTCGGGTGGGTGCCGCCTGTGCCTGGCTGGTGGTTGCCCGAGTTCGGGGCCGTGGGCAGGCCGCCGGAGTTCGGGGTCGGGTGCGTGCCCGCCGAACCTGGCGTCGGGTGCGAACCCGCGGACCCCGAGCCCGTGCCCGTGCCGCCTGGGCGCGAGCCGGGAGCGGTCGGGGTGCCGGAGTTCCCTTGGCCCGGCGCCGTCGGCAGGCCCGAGCCGTGGCTGGGAGGCGTCGGAAGGCCGGCAGCCGGCTTGGGCTGGCCCGAAGGCGCGCCCGAGGGAGTGGTCGGCCAGGCCGAGCCTGCGGAGGAGCCTGGACGGGAACCAGAGCTGCGGGAGGAGTCGCCACCACCGGCGCCGCCCATCGGGGGTGCGCCCATGGGCATGGCGCCGCCCATCGGGGTCTGGTGATGCGACGGCGGGGCGGCTGCGGGGGCAGCGCCGGCCGCGTGGGTCGTGTCGACGCGCGGAGGAGCGGCAGGACCGCCGTGACTGCCCGCAGGCGAGCCGGCCGAACCAGCGTGACCGCCGGTCGGAACGCCACCAGAGCCGCCACCCGTGGGCACTCCGCCAGAGCCCCCGCCCGTGGGCACTCCGCCAGAACCGCCGGAACCGGCCCCGGAACCCGAGCCCAACGTGGGCGGCGCGGACACCGACGGGCCCGCGGTGGCGGCGTGCGTGGCGGGCGCGTCCGGACCGCCGTGCACGGTCGGCGTCGCCGCGACCGGGGCACCACCGGGAGCAACGGATGTCACGGCTGCCGGCTTCGTGCCGTCGGAGCCTGGCGGCGCGGAGACCTCACGCACCTTCGAGCCGATGTCGTGGCCCCGGTCCGCGATCTCCGAAGCGGAGTCCTTGATCGACGTCATGTCGTCGCGGATGTCGTTGATCGAGTTGCGGACGTCGCGGCCCGCCTCCGCCACCTCCTGGGTGGCGTTCATGGCCTCGGCCAGCGAGTCGGCGTCCTTCAGCTTGCCGATCGCCGAGAAGACCCGGCCCACGGCGTCGAACAACGACTTCACGTCGGCGATGAGCTTCTGGACCGTGTCGATGATGTCCATGACACGGCGGTAGATCTGGTAGGCGTTCCAGACCATCTCGGCGGCCTTGATCCAACCGGCCACCGGGATCCAGACGGTGGCGGCCGCCTCCAAGAGCTTGTTGACCAGGTAGTCCAACAGCCGTGCGGCCTGCTTGCCCAGCGCCTCGGCACCGGAAGCGACCGTGTCGAAGCCCTTCGCGATCAGCTGCGCGACGCCCATCTCCGCGAACAGCGCGGCCTTCCAGCCCAGCGCGATGTACTTCTCGTGGGCACGAGCAGCGTCGCCGTCCCAGTGCGAACGAACCTTGCCGACCGCGTCGGTCAGGTTGTACGAGACGTCGTTCATCGCGTTGCCGACCATGCGCCACGCGTCGCCGTCGGCCCGGATCTTCGTCCAGTCACCGGTGATCGGCGTGATGATCGTGGCGACCAGCGACTCGCCGGTGACGGCCTCGAAGACCCAGTTGACCGCCTGCACGCCCCAGCCCTGGTCGGCGAGGACGTCGTTCAGGGAGGCCTTGTCGATCTCGGGCTGCTTCAGGGACGCGGCGACCGGCCGCGGGTCCTGGTAGGTGGCGGTCACGTGAGGATCCTGTTGAAGATCGCGAGCTGGGCCCGCTCGACGGCGTCGTAGACCTCAGCGGTCGAGTCCACCGCGGACGCCGTGCCCTCCAGCTTGGACTTGCCGAAGTCGAGCGTCTCGTCGAACAGCGCGCGCACGACGTCGACGCCCGGTTGCAGCAACGTCAGCAGGCCGGTGAAGCCCGCCTTGTCGCACGCCGTGGCGTGGACGTACTTGCGGATCGTCTCGAACTCCTGCGCTTCGGTGCGCAGATACTCGGCGTACGCGCGCAGCTCGGCTGCGTCTGTGAACAGCGACGACACGGGGTCCCCCTGCGGACTCAAGTGCTCAGGTCACGCTGTGACGCAGGACTCCCGTCACCAGTTCCCCGTGCGGTGGAAGTTGTTCAGGCGTTCAAGACACGGGTCGAGATCCATGTCCTGTGCGGATACCCATGAGTCGTCGTAGTAGGTGTTCGCGTAACGCTCGCCACCGTCGCACAACAAAGTCACCACGCTCCCGCGCGTGCGAGACTGCCGCATCTCGGCCACGATCTGGAACGCACCCCAGAGATTTGTTCCGGTCGACCCGCCCACGCGCCGCCCGAGCAGGTCCTCCACGTACCGGGCGGTCGCCACGGACGCCGCGTCCGGCACCTTGATCATGCGGTCGATCACCTGGCCGATGAACGACGGCTCCACCCGCGGGCGTCCGATGCCCTCGATCCGTGAGCCGCGCGTGCCCACCAGTTCCGGCGCGCTGTCCCGCCACGCGTCGAAGAACACCGAGAACTCGGGGTCGACGACGGCCAGCCGCGTGCCGAGCTTCTGGTAGTGGATGTACCGGCCGATCGTGGCCGACGTGCCGCCCGTGCCCGCCCCGACGACGATCCAGTCCGGCTCCGGCGAGGGCTCGAGCCGCATCTGCTCGAAGATCGACTCGGCGATGTTGTTGTTGCCGCGCCAGTCCGTCGCGCGCTCGGCGTGCGTGAACTGGTCCATGAAGTGCCCGCCGAGCTCGGACGCCAGCCGCCGCGACTCGTCGTAGATCGCCGACGGCTCGTCGACGAAGTGGCACCTGCCGCCCTGCCGCTCGATCAGCACGACCTTCTCGGCCGAGGTCGAACGGGGCATCACCGCGATGAACGGCAGTCCCAGCAACCGCGCGAAGTACGCCTCGGAGACCGCCGTCGACCCGGACGACGCCTCGATCACGGGCGTGCCACCGGTGATCCAGCCGTTGCAGATCGCGTAGAGGAACAACGACCGCGCCAGCCGGTGCTTCAACGAACCGGTGGGGTGCGTCGACTCGTCCTTCAGGTAGAGGTCGATGCCCCAGTCGAGCGGCAGCGGGTAGCGCAGCAGGTGGGTGTCCGCGCTGCGGTTCGCGTCGGCCTCGATGATCGAGACGGCTTCGCGCACCCAATGCCTGGTCCTGCTGCAAACACGGTCAACGGAGGTACTCACAGCGGCACGATAACCGCGCGAACGTCCTAAGCCTGGGTGAGAGGACCTTCGTCACCACGCAGCTCGGCGCGCAGCTTGTCGCGCTCGGCCTGCCGCACCGCCTGGCGCTCGTTCAGCCCGACCGCCACCCGCTGCCGCAGCCCCTTGAACAGGAACAGCGACGCCGGCAGCGCCACGACCACGCCGACGGCCAGCGCGGGGAGCAAAGGAACCTTGAACAGCAGGAGCGCGCCCGTCACCACCGCGACGACGCCGAGGCGAGCGAGGACGTAGAGCGTCACATCTCGAGCGAGCACCCGTTCAGGTTACGTCGGCCTCTTCGTCGCCGGTGTTCGGCCGCCCCTCGAACCGCGTGGACAGCACGACGGTCGTGCGCGTACGGGCCACGCCGGGGATGCGCCGCAGCCGGCCGAGAGCCCGTTCCAGGTCGTCCACCGTGGCCACCCGGACCTTCACGATGAACGACTCGTCGCCCGCCACCCGGTAGCAGGACTCGACCTCGATGAGCTCGCCCAGCGCGACCGCGACCTCGTTGTCGTCCGCGATGTCGGTGGGGTGGATGCCGATCAGCGCGGTCACGCCCAGACCGACCGCGCTGGGGTCGACGACCGCGTGATACCCGACGATCACGCCGCTGGACTCGAGCTTGCCGACCCGCTCGTGCACGGCGGAGGCGGACAGGCCGACCTGCCTGCCGAGCTCGGCGTAGGTGGCCCGGCCGTTGGCCCGCAGTGCGGCGATGATCTGTCGATCAAGAGCATCCACCCGCGACACCCTATGCCCTGGCCGCACGCGGGGGCCCCGCGTGTCCCTGAGGGTAACGCGGGGCTCCCGCGTTACCTCAAGCATGTCCGGTTTGGCGTGGTCGTCCCTTACTACCTCTTTACCAAAAAACAAGCGTTCGAGTACCTGATGGGTCAGATGCCACGATCAGACCGGAACGTCTGATCTGAGGAGGACGAGTGACTGCAGCCACCGAGCGGCTCTTGACGCCTGGGGAAGTCGCCAATCTGTTCCGGGTCGACCCGAAGACCGTGACCCGATGGGCCACCGCTGGTCGCATCGGCTCGATTCGCACGCCTGGAGGACATCGCAGGTTCCGTGAGACCGAGGTGAAGGCTCTGCTTTCGGAGCTCACCACCGAGGCGACTGAACCCGTCCGCCACTGAAACCGTAGTAATCCCTGTGCCGCGGGTAATCTCGTGGCAAAGGGAGGTGGCGACCAGATGATCTACCTGCTGGCGGTGATCGGTGCGCTCACCGTGGCTGTGCTGGTGTGGCGAGCCTTCGCCCCACAGCATTCGGAGTACACCCCGGGCCGCAAGGTGATCGCGCCTGACGACGACCCGGAGTTCCTGCGCAAGCTCGACGAGCAGCGCAAACGCGACGAGTGACCGGAAAAGGGGCCCTGAGCTCAGGGCCCCTTTCGCCGTGTCGCGCAACCGCCTGATCAGGTGTTCGGGAAGTCGTCCGCCACGACGGCGCCGAGCTCCAGCAACGCCAGGCGGGTCTCCGGCGCGAGCCGGTCCAGCGCGATCTCCGCGCCTTCTTCGAGGTGCTCGTCGAACGGCAGCCGGACAACCGCGCGGCATCGCTGCTGGAAGTGCGCGGCGAGCTTGTCGAGGTCGACCTTGCCCGACTTCGGGCGCACCGAGTTGATCACGCAGACGGACTTCGCGACCAGGTCGCGGTACCCGTGCGCCTCCAGCCAGTCGAGCGTGGCCGCGGACGTCTGCGCGCCGTCGACCGAGCCGGACGACACCAGCACCAGCTGGTCCGCCTCGTCCAGCACGCCCCTCATCGCGGAGTGCATCAAGCCGGTGCCGCAGTCGGTGAGCACGATGTTGTAGAAGTGCTCCAGCAACGCCACGGTGCGGCGGTAGTCGTCCTCGCTGAACGCCTCCGACACGGCCGGGTCCTGCTCGGACGCCAGCACCTCGAGACGGGCCGGTGACTGCGAGGTGTAAGCGCGGATGTCGCTGTACTTCGTGATCCGCGAGGCGTCGCGCAGCAGGTGCCGCACGGTCGCCGTGGTCTCCCGCGGGATCTTCAACGCCAGCGTGCCGCGGTCCGGGTTCGCGTCGACCGCGATCACCCTGTCCCCGCGCAGCGACGAGAACGTCGAGCCCAGCGTCGTGGTCGTCGTGGTCTTGCCGACGCCGCCCTTGAGCGACAGCATCGCGATCTTGTAGCACCCGCGCAGCGGCTGGTTGATCCGCGCGATCAGCTCGCGGCGGCGGATGTCGGCAGCGCTCTCACCGAGGTTGACCGCACCACCGGTGATCGAGTGCAGGGACTTGCGCCAGCCGGACGCCGGCGGCCGCTTCTCCTGCTTGATCAGCTGCTGCGACGACACTTCCTGCGCCTGCGAGCGGTACTGCTGGTTCGGGAAGTTGTTCGGGTACTGCGCGCCGGCGAACTGCCCGTACTGGGCCGTGTTCGGGGGCATGTTGTGAGGTCCGGACGGACCGCCGCCGACCGGATGAGCACCCGACTGGCCGCCGCCCACCTGGTACGGCCCGGAGCCGTCCACGGAGTACGCGCCGGACTGCGTGCCCGGCACCGGGTACGGGCCGCTGGCGTTGCCGGGCACCTGGTAGGAGCCGGACGCGTGGCCGGGCACCTGGTACAGGTCGGGCTGGTACTGGTCCACCTGGGGACCACCCACGTGGTGCGGGCCTGATTGACCGCCGCTGACGTGCTGCGGACCGGACTGCTGCGGGTCGAGGTAGGCCGTCTGCGGGTCGACGTACTGCGGGCCGGAGCCCTGTTCCTCACCCGGTGGTTGCCAATTCACCGCTGTGGCCCTCCCTGAGCAAGAGGGACCAGGACTTCCCCGACCCCCAGGTTGCGACGGTACGCAACCAGCACCGGTTCCATCGACCTGGGGGCTAACTCGTTAGAGACCCGCGTAAGAATGCAACCCGCTGGTGACCAAGTTGATGAAGAACAGGTTGAACACGTTCAGCGCGAAGCCCGCGATGTTGATCCAGGCGGCTCCGCGACCACGCCAGCCCGCCGTCGCGCGCGCGTGCAGATACGCCGCGTAGACCACCCAGCAGACGAACGCGACCGTCTCCTTCGGGTCCCAGCCCCAGAACCGGCCCCACGCGGCCTCGGCCCAGATCGCGCCGCAGATGATGCCCGCGGTGAACAGCGGGAACGCCAGCACCGTCGTCCGGTACGACATCCGGTCCAGCACGTCGGCCGATGGCAGCTTCGGGAAGCGCTCGCCGTCGGTGTCCTTGAGCAGGTAGAGGATCGACGTCACACCCGGCACGAGCAGCACGCCGGACGAGATCGAGATCACCGAGACGTGGATGACCAGCCAGTACGACCGCAATGCGGGCTGGACCGGCGCCGACTCGGCGTAGAGGACGGTGCCGCCGAGGAACAGCAGGACCAGGATCGGCGTCAGCACGAACGCGCCGAGGCGGCGGATCGGGAACTTCGCCATCAGCACGATCCACGTCACGACCGCGGCGAGGCACAGCAGCGACATGTACTCGTACATGTTGCCCCAGGGCGCGCGCCCGGCGGACAGACCGCGCATCACCAGCGAACCCAGGTGCAGCAGCGCGCCGAGCACGGTCAGCGCGGCGCCCATGCGGCCGATGCGTTCAGTGCGGGACAGCTCGCTCTTCGGCTGCTTCGGCTCGTCGGTGATGATGCCCGGGATCGGCGCACCGGCTCCGACCAGCGCCTCCGCCTTCTTGCGCGGCGCACGCGCGAACGCCTGCTCGACCGCGTACAGCATGATCGCGAAGAGGTAGACGCCCAGCGCGCTGCGGTACAGCCAGTCGCTGTAGGTCGCGAGGGTCTCGTTGACCGGCATCAGGACTTCTCCCCACTAGCGTCACTGCTCAGGACCGCGCGGGCCAGCCGCGTGAACTCCTCGCCGTATCCTGCCTGGTCAGTGCGGGCCAGCCCGCCGACCTCGACCAACGTACGCCCGTCTTCCTGAGGGGTCGCACGCACCCACACCCGGCGGCGCTTGACGGTCAGCGAGACCCCCAGGCCGAGGATGATCAGGATGGCGAACACCAGCACGTACCCCTGCGTCGGGTCGTGCGAGACCTGCAACGACACCCAGTCGTTCACGGAGTCGAACCGGACCTTGGTGCCGTCGTCGAGCGTGAGCTCCTCGCCGAGCGCGAGGTTCTTGCGCGC
This sequence comes from Lentzea sp. NPDC006480, assembly GCF_040611995.1. Classification (NCBI taxonomy): domain Bacteria; kingdom Bacillati; phylum Actinomycetota; class Actinomycetes; order Pseudonocardiales; family Pseudonocardiaceae; genus Lentzea; species Lentzea sp. NPDC006480. The sequence continues at coordinate 34,747 of NZ_JBEXPJ010000039.1, read as the reverse complement.
GACCTTCTGCAACCGGCCCTGGTCGACCATCTTCGTGTCGATCGAGAAGATCGACTGGCCGCGGCCGTCGTCCACGCCGAGGTCGCCGCGGTACACGTCGACCGCGACCATCGGGTTGTTCAGCGCGGGGAACTTCGAGTTCAGGATGCTGCCGTGCAGCAACGGCGTCGGCGCCAGCAGTCCGGTCACCGCGATCTGCCCCTTGCGGCGCTGCTCGGAGTCCGTGACGCCGGGCGGGTCGAACTTGGTCGCGCCTTCGGACGACAGCGTCAGCTGGTCCGTCGGCAGCCACTGGATGCCCTGGGTGCGCTTCTCCCCGTTCGGGAACGTCACCGTGAACGTCGGCGTGTACCCGTGGCCCAGCAGGTAAAGCCGGTCGCCGTCCGTCCGCAGTGGATGGTTGACCTGCAGCGTGTACGGCTCCCACTTGTTCGCCGCGAGGTCCTCGCCCGACTGGTACCTGATGTCCGCCTTGAAGCCGACGGGCTGCCCGTTGTCGAGGTAGTCGGCGGAGAACTTGCCGATCTCCACGCAGAACGGCGTGAGATCCGTGCCGTCCACCCGCAGCCCCGGCCGGAACTGGTCGTAGTTGAAGATGCCGCCGTTGCAGAACTGGCCGCCGTCGGCCTGGACGATGACCTGGCCCTCGTAGCTGAACATCTTGCCCAGCGCGAACGACACCAGCAGCCCGAGCAACGCGAAGTGGAAGAGCAGGTTCCCGGTCTCGCGCAGGTACCCGCGCTCGGCGCTGACCGTGCCGTCGCCGGTGTCCATCCGCCACCCGCGCATGGCCTTCCGCGCCCTGCCGACCGCCTCTTCCGGCGTCACGTCGAGCACGGCCTGAGCGTGGTGCGGCATCCGCGACAGGTTCCGCGGCGTCAGCACCGGCCGCGCGCGCATCTGCTTGAAGTACTCCCACAAGCGCGGCAGCAGACACCCGACGAGCGACGTGAACAGCAACAGGTAGATGGCCGCGAACCACGGCGTCGCGTACACCTCGAAGAACCCGAGCTTCTGCAGGAGCTCGCCCCACCAGCCGTGCTCGGCGACGTACTTGTCGACCTTGGCCGCGTTCAACGACAGCTGCGGCAGCAACGCCCCCGGCATGGCGGCGAGCGCCAGCAGGAACAGCAGAGTCAGCGCGGTCCTCATCGAGGTGAGGCCGCGCCACGTGTTGCGCAGGAAGGCGATCACTAGAGCGGCAACTCCACGACGTCGACGAACGAGTAGCGCAGCCACCCGACGAACTCACCCCAGAGCCCGGTGACCAATGCGATCCCGACTCCGATCAGCAACACGCCACCGAAGATCTGCACCTGCCTGGCATGCGCACGCAGCCACTTCGTCACCCCGAGCGCCCACCGCGCCCCGAGCGCCAGCACCACGAACGGCAACCCGAGCCCCAAGCAGTACGCGAGCACCAGCACGGCCCCGCGCACCGTCGACGACCCGGCCTCGGTGCTCCGCGCCACCGCCAGCACCCCGGCCAGCGTCGGCCCGAGACACGGCGTCCACCCCAACGCGAACACGGCCCCGAGCAACGGCGCCCCGACGAGCCCCACCTTCGGCTTGGTGTGGAACCGCACGTCCTTCTGCAGCGCCGGCACCAGCCCGATGAACACGAGCCCCATCAGAATCGTGACCACGCCACCGATCCGCTGGAACAGATCAGCGTTGAGCACCAACGCGTCCGTGACCCCGAGGATCGTCATCGAGGCCAGCACGAACACGACCGTGAACCCGAGCACGAACAGCAGCGAGGCGCCAGCCACGCGCATCCGCCCGGCCTTCGCCGGTTCGTTCGCGTCAACCCGAGGCGCCTCGGCTCCAACGAGCCCGGCGAGGTACGCCAGGTATCCGGGCACGAGCGGCACCACGCAAGGCGACGCGAACGAGATGAACCCGGCGAGCAGAGCAACCCCGGTGGCCAGCAGCAACGGCCCGGAGATCGCCAGATCGGTGGGGTTCACACACCTCAGAGTAGGTAGTTGCCCAGATCACCCGCCCACCGGCATCACCTTTTGCATCCACCACACCTGCTCCGAAGTACCGACGATTGCCGCCTTGTGGGTGACATCACGGTTGCTTAGCGTCAGCACATGCATCGTTCCCGGCTGCTCCTCCCTGCGCTGACCGTGACCGCGCTGGCCCTGTTCGCCCAGTCGCCGGTCGGCGGCGCAGCCCCGGCAATGGAATGGCGCGAGGTCTTCAACGAGGACGGCTCCATCACCCAGGCCCTGTCCCCGAAAGCCCCTGCCGAGAAATCCTCGGGCTTCAAGGCCCTCGCCGCAGCCGAGGTCATCCAGGTCCACACCGCCACCGCGACCAACGGCGACCCGAACAACTCCTTCGACCTGGTCTTCGTGGGCGACGGCTACACAGCGGCCGACCTCGACACCTACGCCGCCAACGTGAAGAGCAAGTGGGACGAACTCTCCTCCGTAGAACCTTTCGCGGAGTACAAGGAGTACTTCAACGTCTGGCAGGTAAACGTCATCTCGAACGAGTCCGGCGTCGACCACGACCCGACCAAAGGCCTCCTCAAGGACACCGCCCTGGACATGGGCTTCTGGTGCCAGGGCCGCGACCCGAACACCGAACGCCTCCTCTGCGTGAACGAAACCAAGGCCAAGGAATACGCCGCCTTGGCCCCTCAAGCCGACCAGGTGATCGCCCTCGGCAACACCTCGAAATACGGCGGCGCAGGCGGCTCAGTGGCCACCGCGGCGGGTTCCAACGCCCAAGCAGGCCAAATCGCCATCCACGAACTGGGCCATTCGATCGGCGGCCTGGCCGACGAGTACGACTACCCCTACGCCGCCTACACCGGCTCCGAGCCACGCGAAATCAACGTGACCAAGGACCCGACCGGCGCCAAGTGGGGCGAATACCTCGGCCAGCCCTCCCCGGACGGCGGCGTGATCGCCCCGGTCGAGGGTGCGCGCTACTACAAAACGGGCCTCTACCGCCCGACCGCGAACTCAATCATGCGAACCCTGGGCAAGCAGTTCAACTCGATCGGCCGAGACGCCATGATCAAGGCCTTCAAAGCCAAAATCCCGTCTTTGACCGCGGCCCCACCGGCCAACTAGAACCACGCGCAAGGCCCGGCTCACCAGCGAGCCGGGCCTTGTTCATTCCTCAGCCAGCTCATCCAGAACAGGCTGGACATCAGAAGCCAACACCGGCACCAAGAACACAGCCGCGACCTTGTGATCCTTGTCCACCACGAACGTGGACGGCACAGTATTAGCCGGCAGCCCCTTGAACACATTGATGAACGACCGCGACGACCCGTCATAAATGGACGGATACGTCAACGACCGATCCCGCATGAAGTCCCGCGGATGCGACTTCGCAGTCTCCTTGACGTCGACCCCGACAACCTGGGTCCCAGCATCAAAAATCTTCTGCATCTCAGGCGCCTCAGTCCGGCAAGGACCACACCAAGCGCCCCAAATGTTGATCACAACGGGCTTACCCGTGTAATCAGAGAGCTTGACGGTCTTCCCGTCCTCCATGAGGGACTCGCCCTCAAGCCCCTTCAACGGCTTCCGATCAGCCCCGGAGTACCGAATCTTCACCTGCCCACCAGGCGCAACCAGGTAGAAGTCTCCTGCCCCAACCTGAGCGGCGTCCTTGCCAACCGTGCACCCAGAAACCAGCAGCAGCAGAACCAGAAGCCGTTTCATGCCCCAGTCACCCGAGGATTGGTGGCCCCGACCGGCTCGGAGTAAGCAATCCGCACCAGCTGCTCACCCTCGAAGATCAGGGAAGTCAACGAGGCCAGCGAACACTCCCGCTTCCGAGGGTCGTGCCACATCCGCTTCCCCTCCAAAAACCGCCGCACCGTCCAAATCGGCAACTGGTGCGACACGCAGACGGCCTCGTGCCCCTCAGCCTCGGACCGAGCCTTCTGCACCGCTCCGAGCATCCGATGAGCGATCTCGATGTACGGCTCGCCCCAGGAGGGCTTGAACGGGTTGATCAACTTGGGCCAGTGCTGAGGCGACCGCAGGGCCCCGTCCCCGACCGCGACCTTCAACCCCTCGAACTGGTTGTCAGCCTCGATCAACCGCTCATCAGTGGCCAACTCCAGCCGGTGCGAGTCGGCGATGGGCGCGGCAGTCTGCTGTGCACGCTCCAAAGGCGACGCAACGACGTGCACGATGTCGTTCTCCGCCAACGACTCCGCCACGGTCAGCGCCTGCTTCACGCCGCGCTCGGACAACCGGAACCCGGGAATCCGTCCGTAAAGGATCCCGGTCGGGTTGTGAACCTCACCGTGACGGAGCAGGTGGACAACAGTGCGGGTCACTGGCGGGCCTCCTTGGCAGCGCGAGCCGCGAAAGGCAACGCGTCAGCGATCACAGCGAACTCCTCTTCGCCCATGGCGGCGTTCACGAACCAGGCCTCGAAGGCCGACGGCGGCGCGTAGACGCCTCGTTCCAGCAATGCGTGGAAGAACGGCGGGAAGCGCCACGTCTCACAGGCCTGCGCGCCCGCGTAGTCCTTCACCTCTGCAGAACCGAAGAACACGCTCACCAGGTTCCCGGCGAACTGCACCCGGTGCTCGACCCCGGCCTCGGTCAACGCCGCGGTGAACAGCGCGCCCAACCGGGTCGCGTTGCGGTTGAGCGCCGCGTAGACCTCGTCGTCAGCCGCACGCAGCGTCGCGAGCCCAGCCGCCACCGCGACGGGGTTACCGGACAACGTGCCCGCCTGGTAGACGGGGCCGGACGGCGCGAGGCGGGCCATCACGTCCGCGCGACCACCGAAAGCGGCCGCCGGCAGACCACCCGACATGACCTTGCCGAACGTGTAGAGGTCACCGCGCACGCGCTCCAGGCCGAACCAGCCCGCACGCGAGACGCGGAACCCGGTCATGACCTCGTCCATGATCAGCAACGCGCCGTCGGCGTCGCAGATCTCGCGCAGCCCGGCGTTGAAGTCCGGACCGGGCGCGACGGCACCCATGTTGCCCGCCGCCGCCTCGGTGATCACGCACGCGATCTCGCCGGGGTTCTCCGCGAAGGCGGCCCGCACGGCGTCGATGTCGTTGTACGGCAGCACGATCGTGTCCTCGGCCTGCGCGCCCGTGACACCTGGCGACGAAGGCAGGCCCAGCGTCGCGACACCCGAGCCGGCCTGAGCCAGCAGGGCGTCGACGTGACCGTGGTAGCAGCCGGCGAACTTGATGACCTTGCGCCGCTCGGTGAAGCCACGCGCGAGGCGGATCGCGCTCATCGTGGCCTCGGTGCCCGAGTTGACCAGGCGGACCTGCCGGACCGGTTCGACCCGGTCGATGATCTCGGCCGCGAGCTCGATCTCACCCTCGGTGGGCGTGCCGAACGACAGCCCGGACTCAGCGGCCTTCTGCACGGCGGAAACCACGGCGGGGTGCGCGTGGCCGAGGATCATCGGCCCCCACGAGGACACGAGGTCGACGTACCGATTGCCGTCCGCGTCCCACAGGTGGGGCCCCTCGCCGCGCACCATGAAGCGCGGGGTGCCGCCGACGGAGTGGAACGCCCGCACCGGGGAGTTGACCCCGCCGGGGATCAACTCGGAGGCGCGCTCGAACAGGGCCTGGGATCGACTCGCAGTCACGTACCCCAGTCTCACATGCCGGAGTCGGCGGCTTTCTGCGGCCGGGTGCGCACGGCCAGCACGACCTGCCGCACCGCGTCGAGCGCCAGGATCACGGCCAGCGTGACCGATCCGACGGCGGTGCCGAGCCAGTTGCCGTGGTAGCGCGTGGAGGTCAGGTCGTGGCCGTCGATCGGGTACGAGAGCTTGACCACGCCCCGGTTCCAGCACCACACGGCGAGCCACGCCAGCAGGACGATCGCGACGACCTCGCCCGCGGCGATCAGCCACCGCTTGGGCTGGTGCAGGCTCGGCCCGGCGGGCGGCGCCGCTTCCGGCTCCTCCACGACGGTCTCCTGCTCAGTCACGGCCTCTGTCACGTTGCTCACCCTCTCACGACCTGGCGCAGGGCTGCGAGCAAGGCTTCCGGATCGCGTGCCCATGCCAGCACCACGGTGCCGTCGAGCAGGCGCAACGGCACCGCCGTCGTCCCCTTCGGCACCGACCAGCCGCCGCCGAGCACCCGTGCACCGGTCGGCGCACCGACGTCCCGGCAGGCCTCGATCATCGCGACCGGCAGCTTCTCCCTGCCGAACTGGGCCTCGGAGTCCGTCAGCTCGATGCTGCCGGTCTTGATCCTGCCGTACACCCACAGCACCGCGCCGAGCGTCAGCCCGAGCCCCACGATCGTCCACAGGCCCGCCGAGGCCGGTCCGGTGCTCAGCTCGACCAGATACCCGGCGACGGCGAACGCCGGTCCCCACAGGAGCGGCCACCAGCTGCTGCCGGACTCGCGGTAGAGCGGCACTACCGCACGTACCTGTTCGACGGCGGCAGGAACTGCAGCACCACGGCCGCGACGGTCAGCCCCAGCACGACGATGCTGATCGCGGTACCCGGCTGCCACACCTGCGCCGCCAGCGCGAAGAACATGATCGCGAGCGTCGACAGGAACCCGATCACGCCGAGGACCGTGAGCAGGACGCGCGCCCAGTTCTGCCCGTTGCGCAGCACGATCGCGAACGCCACGTACGGCGCGGCGGCCACGAGCATCAGGAACCCGAAGATCAACGCCAGCGCCCGCACCCCGAACTCGCCGGCCGCGCGGTCCGTCTCCGGATCCTGGGTCAGGAAGAACTCGGTGTTCGTGAGGAACAGCACCGGGAACACCGCGACGGAGAGAACCGCGCCCGCGATCCAGATCCACATCGCCGCCGTGATCGTCGCCGGACGCTGCGGCGGGAGCTCCTGTGGCGCCAGAGGTGCGAGCGGCGGCATGGGAAACCCCATGTTGTTGACCGGGTGCACCTGGTACGCGCCGTGCGGTGGCGCGAACTCGGGCGCGGGCGGCATCGGCAGCCCCAGCTCGCCGACCGACTGCACCTCGTAGGCGCCGGGTGGCTTCGGTTTGTCCGGGTTCGCCCACGGACTGGGGTCCTGCGGATCGGTCACGGCTCACGCACCTCCGCGAACCACTGTGCCGTACGCGCCTGCCACGTGAAGACGACTGCGACCACGATGAGCAGCAGAGTGACCAGGCTCGCAGGGCTGATCCCGACCACCAGCAACCACAGCATGTGCACGATCGCGATGAGCGACAACGCGATCCGGGCCCAGTTCCGGCGCTTGAGGAACACCCTGGTCAGCCAGACGTAGAGGCCCGCGAAGATCACCGCCACGACGGTCAGCGCGACCAGGAACGTCGTCACCTCGCCCGGCGGCTTCTTGCTCAGCCGTTCGATCTCACCGCGCTGGAACCACAGCCCGGCAGCGGTGAACAGCACGAACACCGCGGTCGCGAGCCACACGCCGACCGCGATCCGGACCTGCCTCGGAGCATCGTTCACGACGTCTGCTCGCGCTCGGCCAGGTAGTCGCTCGACTGCCGGAAGTAGAACAGCACCAGACCCGCGATCCCGACCAGCACCGGTGCGATGGCGTAGGCGAACGGGTTCGCGACCATCTGGAAGAACAGGTCGATCAGCAACGCGATCATCAGGCCGGTCCTGCTCTTCTTCAGGCCACCTTTGACCTTGCCCGCGAACCACACGCAGAGCGCGGCGAGAACGACCGTCACGACCAGCGTGACGACCAGAATGCCGTTGAGCGCCGAGGCGATCGACTCCGGGCTGAGCTTCGGGTCCGTGTTGCGCTGGACGAAGGCGTCGATCAACTCCTGCTTGGCGAGCAACGCGTACAACGCGGCAGCCACACTCAACGCAACACCTGTCACAACGAGCCAGTAGCCCGCGGTGATCGTGCCGGGAGTGCCCGATTCCTTCGGAGACGTCACGGTCGGAACCTAGGGCCGCAGGAAGTCGCTGTCCACCGTGACGCGCCTCCTGAAGTGCGCCGACACGCGGTACATCAGCACGATCGCGGTGGTGTCCATCACCGTCGTGACGAACGTGACGCCGAGATCGACCGGCCGCATCTCCACTCCGACGGACGCCGCCACCCCGCTGCCGAACGCGACCAGGCGGAACAGTCCGAACGCGACGGACGCCGCACCCAGCACCGTCAGCACTACACGCGCCCAGTTCCGGCCGCGCGCCATGGTGTTCGCCAGCCGCGTGTACGCGACGAGCATCGCGACGGCGATCAGCAACCCGAACATGATCCCGCCGTTCACGCCGGCGTCGATCTGGTCCTGCCCGAGTGCCGGGTTCTGCCGGCGCGCCTCGGCGATGAGCGTCTCGCGGTCGAAGAGCTGCGCGACGAACCTGACCATCCCGATGCCCGCGCTGGCGATCCACAGCCAGCGCGAGACGTTGATCAACCTCGGGACAGCGGTGTCTACCTGTCCAGCCACCGCGCCGCTTCCACGGCCCAGTACGTCAGGACGATGTCCGCACCCGCACGGCGAATCGACGTGAGCGACTCCAGAATCGAGCGCTCGCGGTCGATCCAGCCGTTCTGCGCGGCGGCCTCGATCATCGCGTACTCACCCGAGATCTGGTACGCCGCAACGGGAACGTCCGAGATCTCGGCAACCGACCGCAGCACGTCCAGGTACAGCAGCGCCGGCTTGACCATGACCATGTCCGCGCCCTCGGCGAGGTCCAGCTGCACCTCGCGCAACGCCTCCCGGCCGTTCGCGGGGTCCTGCTGGTAGGTCTTGCGGTCGCCCGACAGCTGCGACTCGACGGCGTCGCGGAACGGGCCGTAGAACGCCGAGGCGTACTTGGCCGAGTAGGCGAGGATCCCGGTGTCCTGCAGGCCCGCCTGGTCCAGAGCGCCCCGGATGAAGGCGATCTGGCCGTCCATCATGCCGCTGGGACCGACGACGTGAGCACCGGCACGGGCCTGGGCCACGGCCATCTCGCCGTAGACCTCAAGGGTCGCGTCGTTGTCGACCGTGCCGTCGGCGGCGAGCACGCCGCAGTGGCCGTGGTCGGTGAACTCGTCGAGGCAGCAGTCGGACATCAGCACGGTGCTGTCGCCCAGCTCCGCGCGGAGATCGCCCAGTGCCGCGTTGAGAATGCCGTCCGGGTCGGTCGCGCCCGAACCGACAGCATCGCGCTCGGCGGGAACGCCGAACAGCATGATGCCGCCGACACCGGCCTGCACCGCCTCGACCGCGGCCTTCCGCAACGAGTCACGGGTGTGCTGCCGGACGCCCGGCATGCTCGCGATCTCCGCGGGCTCGGCCAGGCCTTCCTTGACGAACATCGGCAGCACGAGCTGCCTCGGGCGCACCTCGGTCTCGCTGACCAGGCGGCGCATGGCGGGCGTCGTGCGCAGACGCCGGGGCCGGTGCAGTGGGTACATCTCTGACTCCCTGACGGAGAGAGTCGAAGGGGCCACTCAAAGGATCTTGAGCGGCCCCGACGGCTTCACTTGTCTAGCTGCGGCGCAGACGCTTGGTCTTGCGCGGAGGAGGCAGCGCTCCCTCGGCGCGCAACCGGGCGGCGTGGGCGGCCAGCGCGTCGACCAGCGCGGGCACGTTCGCCTCCTCGGGCTGCACGTCGACCCGGAGGCCGAACTCCCGCGCCGTCTCGGCGGTCTGCGGGCCGATGCACGCGACGAGCGTGCGGGCGTGCGGCTTGCCCGCGATGCCGACCAGGTTCCGCACGGTCGACGACGAGGTGAAGCACACCGCGTCGAAGCCACCGGACTTGATCATCTCGCGGGTGTCGGCGGGCGGCGGGGCCGCACGCACGGTGCGGTACGCCGTCACGTCGTCGATCTCCCAGCCACGCTCACGAAGGCCCGCGGCCAGCGTCTCGGTGGCGATGTCGGCCCGCGGCAGCAGCACGCGGTCGACCGGGTCCAGGATGTCGTCGTACGGCGGGAAGTCGTTGAGGAGGCCCTCCGACGACTGCTCACCGGACGGCACGAGCTCGGGGATGATGCCGAACGAGCGCACCTTCGCGGCCGTGGCCTCACCGACGCAGGCGATCTTCACGCCGGAGAACGCACGGGCGTCCAGGCCGAACTCGCGGAACTTCTCCCACACGGCGCGGACGGCGTTGGTCGAGGTGAAGACGACCCACTGGTAGCGGCCGTCGACCAGACCCTTTACCGAACGCTCCATCTGCGCAGGGCTGCGGGGCGGCTCGACGGAGATCGTCGGCACCTCGACGGCGATCGCGCCGTGGGAGTGCAGCCGCTCGCTCATCGCGCCGGCCTGCTCCTTGGTCCGCGGGACCAGCACGCGCCAGCCGTACAGCGCCCGCGACTCCCACCAGGAGAGCTTCGACCGTGCAGCGGCGGCGGCACCGACCGTGACGACCAGCGGGCCGCTCAGCTCACCGGCGTCGGCGGCCAGCGAGGCCAGCGTCGTGTCGATGGTGCGCTGCTGGAAGCCGGTGCCCTCGGCGGTCACGGCGACCGGCGTCTGGGACGCCAGGCCGTTCTCGACCAGGTTGGACGCGGCCTCGGCGAGGTGCGAGCCGGTCGCGTGCAGGACGAGCGTGCCGGGCGCGCCGGCGAGGCCTGCCCAGTCGCTCACCGCGCGCACGTCGACCTCGGTGTGCACACCGCCGAGCGCGACACCCGCGTAGGCGGGAACCGCGGTACCGGAAGGCACGCCGGGAACGACGTCGAACGGGATCGTCGACTTCGCGACCGCCTGCGCTTCCTTCACGACCGAGTCGAGAGTCAGCGGGTCGCCCGCGACCAGGCGAACGACTGTCGCGCCGTTGCGCGCCTCGTTCACCAGGTCCTTGGCCACGTCGGCGGACTCCCCGACAGCGGGGCGGACCTCGACTCCCTCGGCCACGGTCGCGAGGACGTCCGAGGGGACGTCTGGATCGGTGACCACGAGCTCCGCACGGGTGAGCAAGTCGTGGGCCCGGACCGTGAGCAGCCCGGTGTCGCCTGGGCCGGAGCCCACGAAGGCGATGCGTCCGGGGGTCTTGCGTGCGCGGGTCATCAGGGCACTCCCCATCGATTACGCCTCTGGACCGCTGAGAACCGCGGCCCCGAGGTCGAGCAACTCGGCGGCCAGCGCCCGGCCGAGTCCCTCAGCTTCGGTCAAGTCACCGGTGGCGGACGCGCGGAGGAGATCGTTCTCCGGCGTCGCTGCGACCCCGCGCAGGGAAAGTCGGTACACGACCTTGCCCTCGTCATCGAGGTCTTCCACCACATCGGCCAGCGCGCCGACCGGCGCGCTGCAGCCCGCTTCGAGCGCGGCCAGCATGGCGCGCTCGGCGGTCACAGCGGCCCGGCTGGCCGAATCGTCCAAAGTGGACTGGATCAGGTGCTCGGCATCGACGTCGTCGATCCGGCACTCGACTGCCAACGCACCCTGCGCGGGTGCGGGAAGCATCTGGATGGGCTCCAGGTTCTCGGTGATCTCGCTCGTGCGACCGAGGCGCGAGATGCCGGCGCGAGCCAGCACCACGGCGTCGAGCTCGCCGTTTTTGACCTTGCCGATGCGGGTGTCCACGTTGCCGCGCAACGGAACGATCGTCAGCCCGAGGCCGAGAGCCTCCAGCTGGGCCGCGCGGCGCGGAGAACCGGTGCCCACAGTGGACCCCGGCGGCAGCTCGCCGAGCGTGAGACCGTCGCGCGCCACCAGGGCGTCACGCGGGTCTTCGCGCTGGGGCACCGCCGCCAGCACCAGCCGGGGGTCCGGCGCCGTCGGGAGGTCCTTGTAGGAGTGGACGGCGATGTCGATCTCGCCGGACGCGAGCGCGTCACGCAGGGCCGACGTGAACACGCCGATGCCGATCTGCGCGATGGGCGCGTCGGACAGGTCGCCCGGCGTCTTGATGACGACGATCTCGACCTGAGCTCCGGCAGCCTTGAGCGCCTCGGCCACGGTCCCCGTCTGCGCGAGCGCCAGTGCGCTGCCTCGGGTACCGATCCGTAGGGTGCGGGTCACCGCGTTTCACCATCCACAGAAGACTTCTTGGTCTGACTGACCGTCCCAGGCGTCTGGGGGTCGAGCCCGAACAGTTCGCGGAGAGCCTCCGCGTAGCCCGTACCACCGGGCGAGGAGGCGAGCTCCTTCACCCTGACGGTCGGCGTGTGCAGGAGCTTGTCTACAACGCGGCGCACCGTCTTGGCCAATTCACCGCGTGTCGCGGCGTCCAGTTCGGGAAGTCGCGAATCAAGGCGGAGCAGCTCGGCGTCGACCACCTCGGCGGCCCGCTTGCGCAGTGCCGTGACGGTCGGGGTGACCTCGGCGGACCGCTGGCTCGCGAGGTAAGCCTTCACCTCGTCGGCGACCAGCCGGGCCGCCATGCGCGCGTCGTGGCCCGCCGGCGCGTCCGAGAGGCGGCGCTGCAGCGTTTCCAGGTCCACCACACGAACGTTCGGCAGCTCGGCCGCGGCCGGGTCGACGTCCTTGGGCAGGCCGAGGTCGCACACGACGAGCGGCCGCTGACGGGCGCTGATCATGTCCGCGCGGACCACCGTGTCGACCGACCCGGTGCACGCGAAGACGATGTCCGCGAGATCCAGTTCGCCGGCCAGCTGGGTCAGGTCGACGGCTGTCGCGGGGACGCCCTCCGACCTCAGTGACGTGGCCAAACGCACACCGTTGGCCTGCGTGCGGTTGGCGATGACGACCTCGCCGACGCCCGCCCTGCGCAGGTGCGCGGCGGCCAGGCCGCCCATCGCTCCGGCGCCGACGAGCAGCGCGCGCTTGCCCACGAGGGTGCCCAGCGCGGCTTCGGCGTCACCGAGGGCCTCGGACACGACCGACGCACCCGCGTGGTCGATACCGGTCTCGGTGTGCACGCGCTTGCCGACGCGCAGCGCGTTCTGAGTGAGTTCGTGGACGGTCTTGCCGACGGTGCCCGCCTCGTCCGCCGCCGCGTACGCACCGCGCAGCTGGCCGAGGATCTGGGACTCGCCGACGACCATCGAGTCGAGGCCCGCCGCGACGGAGAACAGGTGTTCCACGGCAGCGGCGGCGTAATGCACGTAAAAGTGCTCGTAGAGCGACTGCGGGTCGACCTGGGCGTGCTGCGCGAGCACGTCGACGACCTCGGACATGCCGCCGTGGAACGACTCGACGACGGCGTAGACCTCGACCCTGTTGCAGGTCGACAGGACCATCGCCTCGGAGACGCTGGGGGCGGCGAGCAGCTGGCCGAGCACCTTGGGCAGGTTCGGCTCGGCCACGGTGACGCGTTCCAGGACCGGGACTGGGGCGGTGCGGTGCGACAGACCGACTACGAGCACACTCATGTACTCACCACGTCTGCCGGAGCCGTCTGGCTCACGCTCACGGGCGAATCACCATCCCGTCCACACCGAGTCCGTTGTTGCCGACCGAGACGCTGGCAGCTTCATCCGCACGTCGAGCGACGTGGAACGACAGGATCTGCATCTCGACCGCCAAGTCAACCTTGCGCACCTCGACGTTGTCTGGAACCTGAAGGACAACTGGTGCAAAGTTCAGAATGCACTGGACGCCCGCAGATACCAAACGGTCGCAAACCGACTGAGCGGCGGGCGGCGGCGTCGCGATCACGCCGATCGAGACCTCGCGTTCCAGGCAGACCGCGGTGATGTCGTCGATGTGGCTGACGGGAATGCCCCCAACAGGGATTCCTACGAGATCCTCGTCCACGTCGAACAGAGCGGTGACCGGGAAACCGCGGCCGGGGAACCCGCCGTAGTTGGCCAGAGCGTGACCAAGGTTACCGATGCCGACGACCGCGACGGAGTGGTTGCGGGTGAGGCCGAGGATGCGCTCGATGTGGCTCACGAGGACCTCGACGTCGTAGCCGACGCCCCTCGTGCCGTAGCTCCCGATGTAGCTCAGGTCCTTGCGGAGCTTCGCCGCGTTGACACCCGCGGCCTGACTGAGCTCCTCGCTGGAGACCGCCGTGACGCCCTGGTCGGCCATGCCGGACAGCACGCGCAGGTACACGGCGAGCCTGGCCACCGCCGCCTCGGGAATCGCGCGGGCGCGCTCCCTGTCGGCAGGCTCCGCAGGGGTGGTGGTCGTCTCACCTTCGCCCCGCTGTGATGCCACGCTCTCCGACCTCCGGGTGTGCTTCACCGCAGGGACCCCGCGGCATTGGTGACAGTCACACCGTACCGCTTGTGAACGCATGCACAAAGTCGGCGCCGCACACCCCCAGGAACGACGACAGCGCTGGTCACACGGCGTGACCAGCGCTGGATCGGTTCTTGATCACTACGGGGTGAGCACCTTGCCGATCACGAACACGGTGGCGTTCTTGGTCGGGATGTTGCCGCACAGGACCGGCGCGCCGTTCACCGTGAGGTTGTCACCGGATCCCGCGATGGTCACGTCGCTGCCGTTGAGGGTCTTGACCGACTTGGCCGCCTGCAGGCCCTTCGCGTCGTAGCGCATCGGCACCACGTGGTACTGCAGGATCGGCGTCAGGGCGGCCGGGTTGCCCGCCAACTCCTGGAACTTGGCGTCGCCCAGCGCGGCGAAGGCGGGGTCGGCCGGAGCGAACACGGTGATCGACTCCTGCGAGTTCAGCGTGTCGACCAGGTTCGCCGCCTTGACCGCGGCGACCAGCTTGGTGAGCAGCGGGTTGTTGCTCGCCGCCGTGGCCACCGGGTCCTCGGCCATGCCCTGCAGCGAGCCCTTGCCGTCCTGCGGCACGCCCGCACATCCCGGTCCGAAGACGTCGCTGGTCTTGGTCATGCCGTTGCCCATCGCGGCACTGCTGGTGGTGGTCGGCGTGCTCGCCGGGGTGCTCGTGGTGGTACTCGCCTGGTCCATTCCGCTGCACGCGGCGAGGCCTGCGATTGCGAACGCAAATACACCTGCGAGGGTCTTTCGCACTTTCGATCACTCCCTGAATGTTCTTTCGACCTGTCCGCTGAACATTCGGGGTGGATCTGCTTTCGGTTCTACTGAACTGTGAAAGAAATCGAGTGCCACCCGGTCGCGCCATCTGGAATCGGGTCCAGCCGCGCCTGATCCTGGGTGTAGCCGCTTTTGTCGGTCGCTCGGCACTCGACCGTGTGAGTTCCCGGCTTCAGATCGAGTTCCAGGCGCCACATCCGCCACGTGCTGTCGCTGACGTCCGCGCCCAGCTCGGCTTCCTGCCAGGGACCGCCGTCCGCCCTGACCTCGACCTTGGCCACGCCCTTCGGCTGGGCCCAGGCGGTGCCGGCGACGGTCGTCTTGCCCTGGATTCGGCTGAGGCCCTTCGGGCGGTCGATCCGTGACATTGTTTTGATCGGAGCTCTGGCGGCCCAGCCTCGCGGAATCCAGTAGCCCTGCTCTTTGGCGAACGTGGTCACGTTGAGGTCCGTCACCCATTTGGTGGCCGATACGTATCCGTACAGGCCGGGGACCACCAGTCGCGCCGGGAATCCGTGCTCGGCCGGCAGCGGTTCGCCGTTCATGCCGATGGCGATCAGGCCTCGTTCGAGCACGTAGTCGAGAGGGCTGCCCGCGGTGAAGCCGTCGTCGCTGGTGCTGAAGAGCTGGTCGGCGCCTGACTGCACGCCGGCTTCCCGCAGCACGTCGCCGATCTTGATGCCGATGAAGTTGGCATTGCTGATGTACGGGCCGCCCACCTCGTTGGAGACGCAGGTCAGGGTGACGGTTTCCTCGATCAGGTCCCGTTGGCGGATCTCGTCGAAGGTCAGGACCATGGGGCGGTCGACCATGCCGTGGACTCGAAGGGCCCACTCCTCGGCGCGGATCCTGGGCACGCTCAGAGCCGTGTCGATGCGGTAGAAGTCCTTGCCGCTGGTGATGAAGCCGGGGGTGCCGTCCCTGGCGAAGTCGGCGTTGATCGGGATCTCCGGCGCCTTCGTCTTCGGCGTGAGGTCGCCGATGGCCCTCCTGGAGCCCTCGACGTCCGTGCGGCTGCCGAGGAACTGACCTGCGACGCCCGCTGCCACCGCCAGTCCGGCCGTGATCAGGAACCCGCGCCGGGACTGGTCCTCCTGGACCTCTTTGTGCAGGTAGCGGAAGACGTAGACGCCCGCGGCGAGGCTGGCGAGCGGCGCCAGGACGCTGAGCTGGCCGACGTCCGGCCTGCTCAGGACGGCCGCGATGCCCGCCACGCCGAGGACGACCGCGACGACGGTTCCCGGGGTCGCGCTGTTGCGGCTGGCCAGACCTGCCGCGATGCCGATGCCGGCCAGGACGACCGCCATGCCCGTCAGCAGGACGAGCTTGTCGTTCGTGCCGAACGTGCTGACCGCGAACTCCTTCAGCCAGGACGGGGTCAGGTCGATCGCGGCGTTGCCGACGGCGAGGTACGGCGAGGCGCTCGGGCCGACGAACGCCGCCACCAGGTGACCGGCTGCCAAGGCGGCGAGGATGGCCAGCAGTCCGGTCAGTGCGGCCTTGGCGGGCTTCATGGTCCTTATTCGACACCGATTCGGTGTTGGTTCGCGTGAGCTGTAAGGCCCTGGTAATCAGTCCGGGTGACCAGCCGGGCGGCTGACTACTTCACGCGCCGCCGATACGCCAGCGTGGCGGCCACCGCGCCGGCCACGGCACCCGCGCCCAGCACCGAGGGAACGCCGATCTTGGCGGCCTTGCGCCCGGTCCTGAAGTCGCGGATCTCCCAGCCCTTGCGACGCGAGATCTCGCGCAGCTGCGAGTCCGGGTTCACCGCCACGGCCGTGCCCACCACGGAGAGCATCGGGACGTCGTTGGACGAGTCGGAGTAGGCCGTGCAGCGGCGCAGGTCGAGGCCTTCCTTGGCCGCCAGGGAGCGGACGGCCTGGGCCTTGGCCTTGCCGTGCAGGAGGTCGCCCACCAGGCGGCCCGTGTAGACGCCGTCGGCCGATTCGGAGACCGTGCCGAGAGCGCCGGTGAGGCCCAGGCGGCGGGCGATGATCTGGGCCAGTTCGACCGGGGTGGCGGTGACCAGCCAGACGCGCTGACCAGCGTCGAGGTGCATCTGGGCCAGGGCTTGGGTGCCCTTCCAGATGCGGTCGGCCATCAGCTCGTCGTAGATCTCCTCGCCGAGGGAGACGAGCTCGGCGACGCTGCGGCCCGCCACGAAGGAGAGGGCCTGTTCGCGGCTGGCTTTGACCGACTCCGGGTCTTCGCGCCCGCCCACGCGGAACTTCAGCTGTTGCCAGACGAAGCCGGCGAGGTCGGACGAGGAGAAGTACTTGCGCGCGGCCAGGCCGCGGGCGAAGTGGAAGATCGAGGCGCCCATCATCATCGTGTTGTCCACGTCGAAGAAGGCCGCGGCGGTCAGGTCTGTGGGCACCGCGAGCGACGCTTCGAGCTCCGGGGCCGCTGCGGCAGCCTGAATGGCCGCCTCGGCCGATGCCTCGCCGGCCAGCTCGGCCAGCCGGTCGCTCTCCACGTCACGCTTGCCTGCCATGTCCCAAGCCTAGCGATCAGGTCCGGCCGGAAACCCTCGACTCAGCCGAAGCTGATGCCGGGGAGCAGCGGAAGCGAGATGCTGGGCAGCGGGAGGGGCAGCGGGATCGTGATTCCGGGCTTGCCGGAGGTCGGTGGCGTGGTCGTGCCCGGCTTGCCCGCGGACGGCTGGGTCGAGGTGCCCGGCAGCAACGGCTGCGAGGGCGGCGTCGACGGAGTGGCCGAGCCGGACGGGACCGGCTGACCCGAAGGTGTCGGCTGGGCCGAGGACGGGTCGCCGTTCGGTGCGGTGTTCGGGTCGGTCACGACGGTGGCGCACTCGTCCTTGGACGGCAGCGGGCCGAGCGTGTCGGAGGAGCCGCTGACCACGGCGGCGCACCCGGCGCGGGCGGCCAGGTCGTGGGCTCGCTGGGCGATGCTCGCGAGCAGCCACATCGTGGTGTCGGCGTGGGCACCTGCCTCGCCGGGGAGGCGGGGGCGCAGGGTGCCGATCTTCACGTACTGGGCCAGGGCCCAGTCGCGCAGCGCCGGGAGCGCCTTCTCGTCGGACGAGGTGGCGTACGTGGTGAGCTGGCGCGAGCCCTCGATGGCGTCCGCGTTCAGGTCGGACAGGGCCGTGAGCTGCGCGGACTCACCGGAGGCGCGATCGGCCAGCGTCTCCATCTCGGTGGCGCGGGACGCGGCGAACTCCAGGTGCTTCAACGCGCGGGACTCGTCGTCGAACGTCAGGCCGAGCGAGGCGCCTTCCGCGGTGCGTTTGACGCCGTAGAGCGGGTCTCCCGGGAGCGCGTCACGGCTGAGCAGCACACTCATACCGGCGAGCGACATCAGCAGGCAGAGCACGGCGGCCGCGGCGACTGCTAATCGTGCGCGCGCTCCCACGCGTCTTACCGACGAGAGGACCAGCGGCTTCTCGGGCGGGGGCGCGGTGAGGATGCGCTGCTTCATGCGCGCGCGGGTCTCGGCGTCGGGGCCGACGTCCATGGCCCTGAGCATCTCGACGATCGCCAGGTCGTCAGCGAGATCGGAATCGCTGAAATGATCACTGGCGACCGGCTGCGGACCGCCTTCCACCGCACGGGCGAATCGCTCGTGCTCTGTGTGCCGCCACCGCGGTGTGCTTCCCTTACCGTCCATCTCAGCCCGAGTAACGAAGTTGATCTGCTTTGGGTTACGCGCTTGTCGTCGTGATCACCGCAACCAGGACGGAAGAATCTGCGCGAGCCGCCGAACGGCCCGGTGTTGCAGGGCCTTCACGGCTCCCTCGTTGCGGTCCATGAGCTGGGCGACCTCGGACACCGACTTGCCCTCGATGAACCTCAGCACGATGCACTCCCGCTGGTCGTCTCCCAACTGGGAAACGCACCGGAGCAGCTCCGCGTTGGTCGCCTCGGTCATGACTTCCTGCTCGGGGCCGCTCGTCTCCTCGCGGTTGTCCTGGAGCTCGGCGGTCGTGACCTCGAGCCGGTAGCGACTCGACTTCACGTGGTCGAACACGATGTTGCGGGCGATCGTGACGAACCACGCGCCCACGTCCCGGCCCTGGTAGCTGACCGAACCGATGCTCCGCAGCGCGCGCAGGAACGTCTCACTGGTCACGTCCTCGGCGAACGCGCGGTCGCCGCCCACCCGGAAGAGGACATAGCGGAAGACCATGTCGACGTACTGGTCGTAGAGCACGCCGAACGCCTCGGTGTCACCCTCCTGGGCGGCCTTGACGAGCTGCCACGGCTCGTCGGCGGTGTCGTCGTGCTGACCTCCCGTCATGGTCCGGGTGGTCCTGATCGTGTTCGGTCGTGCCCGCGCGGTCATCGGCTGGCGGCACCTCCACAGAGTCGCCGTGGCGGCAGCATACGTGTTGTTACTCCGTAGTAGGTAGCTGACGGGGTTGCGAACTGGAGACGCGCGAACCACGGCTTCGTGACGCTGGCCACGCGTGGAAGACTGCTCGAAGCGTTCAGTTGTTCATGAGGAGGCCATGTTGACTTCCGCTCGCAATGTCGCAGATCTGGTCCGTGCTTCGGCACAGCGGGGGCCGAGCCACGTCGCACTCGTCGACGTCGCGAGCGGTGTGAGCCTCACCTGGGAAACCATCGACGGTGCCGTCGATGCTTTCGCCCGCCGTTTGGCCGATTCCGGTCTCGAAGCGGGCGACCGAGTGGCGGTACGGCTGCCCACGTCGCCCGAGTTCGTGGTCGCGGTGTTCGGGATCCTGCGCGCGGGCGGCGTCGTGGTGCCCACCGGCCCCGGCAACCCGCCGCGTGAGCTCCAGCGCATCCTCGCCGACTCCGGCGCCACGCTGCTGGTCGGCGACGGCGAGGGCTCCGACGCCCAGGTCGTGGACGTGCCGGACGTCTCCGCTGCCGGGGAGCCGTTCGAAGCCGTGCGCGGAGGCGAGGACCTGGCCGTTCTCGGCTACACCTCGGGCACGTCCGGAGTGCCGCGCGGCGCGATGCTGTCCCACCGCGCGCTGCTCGCGAACGTCGCCCAGTGCGCCTCGCTGCGCCCCGCGCCGGTGACGGCCGGGGACCGGGTGCTGCTCGCGCTGCCGTTGTTCCACGTCTACGGCCTCGGTCCGGGGTTGCTGCAGGTGGCGGGTGCCGGCGCGACCGCAGTGCTGCTGGAGCGCTTCGAGCCCTCCAACGCGCTGGACGTCATCGAGCAGCACCGCGTCACCACGATGGTCGGCGTGCCGCCCATGTACCGGGCGCTGCTGGCGAACCCGATCGAGGTGCTGCGCGAGAAGCTGGCCACGGTCCGACTCTTCACGTCCGGTGCCGCCCCGCTTCCGGCGGGGGTCATCAAGGAGATGAGCACCGCCATCGGCATCCCGGTCTTCGAAGGCTACGGGCTCACCGAGACCGGCCCGGTGCTGACGTCCACGCTGGTGGGCGGCGTGCCGAAGCCCGGATCTGTCGGCCAGGCACTGCCGGGCGTCGAGATCCGGCTCGTGGACACGGACGGTTCGGTGCTCGACATCGACGAGGACGAGCCCGGCACCGGCCTGGTGTCCGCCCGCGGCGAGAACCTGTTCAGCGGCTACTGGCCCGACGGGGCTCATGGGCCGGACGCCTCGGGGTGGTTCCGGACCGGGGACGTCGGGTTCATCGACGCGGACGGGGATCTGCACCTCGTCGACCGCGCGGGCGACCTGATCATCGTGAACGGGTTCAACGTCTACCCGCACGAGGTCGAGCAGGTCATCGGCGAGATGCCGGCGGTTCTGGAGGCCGCGGCCGTCGGGGTTCCCGACGAGAAGACCGGTGAGTCCGTGAAGGTCGTGATCGTGCTGCGGGACGGGCAGCAGGTCACCTCCGAGGACGTGGTGGCCCACTGCGCGGCCCGGCTGGCGAAGTTCAAGGTGCCGACTTCGGTGGAGTTCGCGCCGGCGTTGCCGCACTCGCCCACCGGGAAGCTGGCCCGGGCCGTGCTGCGGAAGCCGTTGGGGGCGTCATGACGCACCACGTCACGGTGATGAGCCGGGAGACGTGCCACTCGTGTCACGAGGCCGAGGCCGAGATCTCGCGGATTTGTGGCGAGATGGGGGTCAGCTGGTCTGTTGAGGACGTGGACGCCGATCCGGAGCTGCGGGCCGAGTACGGGGACCGGGTGCCGGTGTTCTTGATCGACGGCGTCGAGCACGGGTACTGGAAGGTGGAGGAGGACCGCCTGCGGGCGGCCCTCGCCGGGTGATCGCGCGCCGTCCTCGCCCCGTGATCGCACGCCGCCTTCGCCCCGTGACCGCGGGCCGTCCTCACCCCGTGACCGCACGCCATCCTCACCCGCGACCGCACGCCATCCTCACCCCGCGACCGCGCGCCATCCTCACCCCGCGACCGCGCGCCATCCTCACCCCGCGACCGCGCGCTGAGTGGGGCCCCGCCCTCCCAGGGGGCTGACCGCCACACAGCCCTGAGACTCAACTTATCGGCGGATTCGTGCTGTCAAGGGCCCGTTCGGCGATCTGTGGACAACTCGGTTCGAGAAGCGAGTTGTCCACAGATCGCCAGGTGGAGGGCTTGACAGCGCTTTTCGCGGCTAGGGTCGACAGTGTGGCTGGTGTGGCCCCCTGGGTGGGCGGGGCCCAGCACGGCTAGCGATCTTGACTTGGCATCTGGTTCACCATGTGCGGGCTCGGGGCCTGTGTGCTGAAGGGTTCCCGGCAGCATCGGCGCTGTCGGCTCACTCGGCGCATTGGCCTTTCGTCCCGTTTTGGCGCGGCAACCCATCCGATGTGACGGGCGTCTCCTTCATGTCATGACTCCAATGTCTCGGGAGACGACATGAGGAGACTCATCGGAACACTTCTGCTGGTGATCACGTTCGTGGCGGGCGGAACCGTCGCGGCGAACGCGGCGCCGTTGCCCACGTGCAAGTCGGTCGACCTGGACATCACGTCCATCGACCGGGGCGTCGCCGCGGGGACGGCGTATCGGGAGATCAAGTTCACCATGCGCAGGCTTGGGGCCTGTGTGCTCAAAGGGTTCCCCGGCGTGTCCTATGTGGACCGCGCCGATGCCCAGGTCGGCAACCCGGCATACCGCAACGGACCTACCGGTGACCTGATCACGTTGGCGTACGAAGCTTCCGTGTCCGCCACCGTCGGGTTCGGGAATCCGGGCAACTACGACCCGGAGGTCTGCGAGCCGCAACCGGTGTGGGGCATCAAGGTCTACCCGCCGGACGAGTTCGTGCCGCTGTACGTCGGGTACGTCGACGAGGTGGGGTGTGGCAGCACTGCGGTCACGCCGCTGAGCGTCACGGCGGTCTACCGGAGCTAGTTTCGAGCCACACCACTAGCCGGAGAGGCCGAGCTCACGCCAGCCCTGCTCGCCTGCTGGTGTGAGCACGACCGCACGAGTGGTGCCGATGCGCTTGGTCCAGCCGCGAGTGAAGAACACGTCGCAGAGGTGCGCCCCGGCGGCCCCCGCCAAGTGCGGAACGCGTTCGGTCCAGTCCAGGCAAGCTCGGCTCACCTGGCGCTGAGAGGGTTCGAAGCCCAGTTCCTTCAGCCAGACCAGGCCGGACGGGGTGATGGCCAGTTCGGAGGTCACCACGCCCAGCTCCAGCAGGCCGGCCTTCAGGGCGATGCCGAGCTTCCCGGCCAGGTGGTCGTAGCAGGTGCGGCCGCGGGCCATCGCTTCCGAAGCCGACGTCGCGCGCAGACCGCGAGGAGAAGGACCTGGGCCCGCGAAGGCCGTCATCATCTCCAGCAGCTCCGCGACGTGCGGGCCCGCGAGAGAGACGTACCGGTGGCGGCCCTGGCGGTGTTCGACGAGCAGGCCGCCCTCGATCAGGCGCGTGAGGTGCTCGCTGGCGGTTGACGGGGCCACGCGGGCCACCTGGGCCAGTTCGGTGGCGGTCCACGCTCTGCCGTCCAGCAGGGCACCGCAGAACGCCGCTCGCGTCTTGTCCGCCAGCAGTGCGGCTACCTGGGCCAGAGCCTCCATGCGAACCATTCTGCGACCCCGACGCTTCGGCCCGCGCCGAAACGTTCCCGCCCTAGCGTCGACGCCATGACCGAAGAGCTGCTGAGCCTTCCCGTCCCGTCCGTGCCCGCCGCCGATCGCGGTGTGGCGTGGCTGCGAGCCAATGTCGTCCGTTTCAGCAATGGCGCCGAGCACGAACGCAGGCGCGCGCTCACGACCAAGCTCCTGGAGAACGTCCGCGCCACCACGCTCGAAGAGCTGGCCCAAGCGCTGAACCTGCCCGAAGCGCTCGACGACATCGCCAAGATCGCGCCCTGCTACCAGCCGCACGTGCCGATCACGGCCGAGGCGGACGCGGCGGCCGAACGGCTCGCGGGCGACCACGACGAGGAGACGGCGGCTCGGATCGGTCTGCTCGTGCAGGCCTGGGCGGCCACCAACGCGTTCGCCGAGCACCTCCGCACCGGGAACCCCGGGCCGCCCGTTCCGATCACGCGCAGGGCCACCCAGGACGGTGTGATCGAGGTCAGCCTCGAAGCGCACCCGTTCGGCCACGGCCCCCACGCCTGTCCCGGGCGGGCGCTGGCCACGAAGATCGCCAAGAACATGGCGTTCCGGGCCATGCACTTCCAGGACGAGCCGCTGGTGCTCCCCAACGCGTGGGACTACACCTCCGCTGCCGCCCTGCACGCCGCGGGCTTCACCGCCATCGGCACGACGAGCCTCGGAGTCGCCGCCGCGCACGGCATTCCGGACGGCATGGGACTGGCCGGGAAGCAGGCGATCGCACTGGCCGCGCTCCTGAAGGACCTGCCCTGCCCGGTCACCGTCGACCTGGAGTCAGGGTTCGGCCTGGACCCGGCCGAACTGGTCGCGGGACTGGACGCGGCTGGCGTGAACCTGGAGGACGGCCGCCCGCACGGGCTGGCGTCACCGGAGGAACAGGCCCTGCTCATCAGCAGGGTCAAGGAACGCGCGCCCGGAGTGTTCCTGAACGCCCGCATCGACACCCACTGGCAGGGCGTCGCGATCGAGGAGACCGAAGCACGCGCCAAGGCCTACGTGGACGCCGGAGCCGACGGGATCTTCGTCCCCGGGCTGACCGAGCCGCGCGACATCGAGAAGCTCGCGAACCTGGCGCCGCTCAACGTGCTCGCCCAGCAACGCACGCCGAAGGAGCTCGGGAACCTGGGCGTCAAGAGGATCAGCACCGGGTCGTTGCTGTTCCGGGCGGCGCTCCAGCACACCGTCGCGACCGCGAGGGCCGTTCGCGACGGTGGTGTGCCGGAAGCGTTCAGCTACGCCGAGGTGCAGGCCCTGATCTAGCCCAGGAACACGTTCCGGCGCTGCGTCAAAAGCCGGTAGAGGGTCTGCTGGATCGTCTCGCGGACCTGGTCGGTGAGGTTGAAGACCAGCATCGGGTCGTCGGCCGGGTTCTCGCCGAAGACGTCGGTGCGGATCGGCTCGCCGAACTCGATGTACCACTTCGACGGCAGCGGGATGGCGCCGAGCGGGCCGAGCAGCGGGAAGAACGGCGTCACCGGGAAGTACGGGAAGCCGAACAGCCGCGCGAGGGCCTTGATGTCGCCGATCATCGGGTAGATCTCCTCGGCGCCCACGATCGAGCACGGGATGATCGGCGTGCCGGTCTTCAGCGCTGCGGCGACGAAGCCACCGCGCCCGAAGCGCTGCAGCTTGTAGCGGTCCTTGAACGGCTTGCCGATGCCCTTGAAGCCCTCCGGCCACACGCCGACGAGCTCGCCGTTCGACAGCAGGCGCTCGGCGTCCGGGTTGCAGGCCAGGGTCTGGCCGGACTTGCGGGCCAGCGCACCGAGCAACGGCGTGCGGAACACGAGGTCTGCACCCAGCATGCGCATGTGGCGCTGGGCCGGGTGCTCGGACGCGATGCCGTAGGACGTCATCAGGGCGTCGAGCGGCAACGTGCCGGAGTGGTTCGCCACGATCAGCGCGCCGCCGGCCGTCGGGATGTTGGACAGCCCGATCGTCTCGACCCGGAACCACTTCTCGTAGAGCGGCTTGAGCGGCGGCATCAAGACGTTCTCGGTGAGGTCGCGGTCGAAACCGAACTCGTCGATCTGGTAGTCGCCCGCGATCCGCCTGCGCGCGAACGACAGCAGGTCGGCCAGCCTGCGTTCCCAGTCCGGTGTCGCGGACTGCTGCTGCTCGGGCTCGGGAACCACCTCGACGTGGCGCGATCTGCGCGCGGCGTCGCGCTCCGGGTCGTGCAGCGGGATAACGCGTGCTCCTGCCACTGCGTTCATCTCCTCAAAGGCAAAGATCAGCGGAAACGAGCGGCTGCGTCGAGGATTCCCCGTTCCGCAGCCTCGATCGTCTCTGGGTCGATGAACGGCTTGAGACCTCGGCCGTTCACGTAGTCGTCGAACGCCTGCTGGGTGGTCCACCGCGGCGTGAAACCGAACTCCTTGCGCAGCAGGGTGGTGTCGACCACGCGCCCCCAGTTGAGGAACCTCATCTGGTCAGGCGAGAAGTCGACGAGCCGGGCGCTCCGGAAGAAGCCGCCGACCGTGGGCACAGCCGCGCTGGGCACCGGCAGGTTCAGCCTGCCCGCCCGGCGAATGGCCTGTGACAACAGCAGCACGCCGTCGCCGCCCACGTTGTACACACCGGGCAGGTCGTGCAGCGTCGCGCGTTCGAGGACAGCGAGCGCGTCCTCGGAGTGCAGCAGCTGCACGCGAGCGTCGTAGCCCAGCACCGTGGGTACCACCGGGAGCGCGAAGTAACGCGTCAGCACGGTGTCGATGCGCGGCCCGATGAAGTTCGTGAAGCGCAGCGTGGTGACGTTGACGTCCGGCCTGCGGCGGCCGAACCCGCGCACGTACCCCTCGACCTCGACGGCGTCCTTGGCGTAGCCGGACGACGGCAGGTCCTTCGGGCCCATGTCCTCGGTGAACACCGCCGGGTCGCGCGAGCTCGACCCGTACACGGCGCTGGTGGACTTCACGACGAGCTTCTGCACCTTGGGCGACTTCTGGCACGCGGCCAGCAGCTGCATGGTGCCGATGACGTTCATCTCCTTCATCACCGTGCGGCCGGTGGGCCCGGCCGGGCTGGCGGTGACCGAGGCGTGGACGACCGTGTCCACGTTCGCGGTGGAGATGACCTTGCTGATCAGCGGGTTGCGGATGTCCGCCCGGACGAACTCCGCCCTGCCCATCCTGCGCAGGAGATCACGTGGCGGCGGCTCGGTGTCCACCCCGAGCACGCGCTCGATGTCCGGGTTGGCGGCGAACCGCGCGGCGAGATGGCCGCCGAGGAAGCGGCTGACTCCGGTGACGAGGACGACCTTGGGCGTCATGCGACTCCAAGCAGAAGGGCGTTGCGATTGGTCGATGCTACAAGCCCAATCGGAAACCGGAGGGGGCCGGAACGCCGTCTTGACGCAGGTCACGCAGGCTTTACCGGCTAATCACCCGATCGGCGGCGACCGTTCCCGTGTTTCACGCGGCTCGTCTCACTGGGTGATATTTGTGCCGACGCAACCACCTGGAAAACGCAACCGCCGCTGGCTCCCGGGAGGGAACCAGCGGCGGTGAGAGCGCAAGCGGGCTTACTTGCCGCGCTTCCTACGCTGAACCCTGGTCTTGCGCAGCAGCTTGCGGTGCTTCTTCTTCGACATGCGCTTGCGGCGCTTCTTGATGACCGAGCCCATGCGGGATCCTTAGCTCTAGACGTTGCTTTGACTGGCGCGCCCCAGCCTTGGCCGTGTCAAGCACGGCGCGCCGGTAAGCACGATCGGCCTACCAGTCTACCCGCTGGGGTTCGCCAGTCTTCAGCCACCGTCAGCCAGCGTCGAAGTACGCGTTCTCGAGGTAGGCGTGGACCGCCTTCTCGGGCACCCGGAACGACTTGCCGACCCGCACCGCGGGCAGCTCACCGGAGTGCACCAAGCGGTACACGGTCATCTTCGAGACCCGCATCATCGAGGCCACTTCAGCCACGGTCAGGAACTGGACCTGAGCGAGACCTGTTCGTTCGTTCTCCTTCGCAGGCATGTATCACCGCATCCTTCGACACGTGTCGTGCCGTCGGTCTTCCCCACCGACGGTTCGACACGCACGTGCTCTCTTGAGAGTAGCGGGACTGGTGTGACTCCTGCGACGTCCAACCAGTGCTGCTTTTGGAGCACGCGGGGCCCTTGCGTCCTGTCCTGCAGTACGAAAGCTCCCCGCGTACTGTTCAGTCTTCGTGCTGACGGCCCAGTTCGACGGAGCGGTCACGCGCGCTTTCAATGGCGGCCAGCAGGGCCGCGCGGACTCCGTGCCGCTCCAGCTCGCGGATGGCCATGATGGTCGTTCCCGCAGGTGAGGTGACCGCCTCACGAAGGATGACCGGGTGCGACGAGCCCTCGTTGAGCATCGTCGCGGCGCCCACGGCGGACTGGATGATCAACGTCGACGCCAGGTCGCGCGGGATGCCCAGCAGGATGCCCGCGTCGATCATCGCCTCGACCAGGAAGAAGAAGTAGGCCGGACCTGATCCGGACAAAGCCGTCACCGCGTCCTGCTGCGACTCCGGCACGACTGCGACCTTGCCCACGGTCGAGAGGAGCTCCTCGACGACCTTGAGGTGCTCGGGCGTGGCGTTGGAGCCGCCGGAGACCGCGCTCATGGCCTCACCGACGACCATCGGCGTGTTCGGCATGACCCGCACGACCGGGGTGCCGGCAGGCAGCCTGCGCTCGTACAGGGACGTCGGCAGCCCCGCGCACAGCGAGACGATCAGCGTGCCGGCGCGCAGCACCGGTTTGAGCTCGGTGAGCAACGGCTCGATGTCCTGCGGCTTGACCGCGACGACCAACACGTCGGCCG
Source organism: Lentzea sp. NPDC006480 (assembly GCF_040611995.1). Classification (NCBI taxonomy): domain Bacteria; kingdom Bacillati; phylum Actinomycetota; class Actinomycetes; order Pseudonocardiales; family Pseudonocardiaceae; genus Lentzea; species Lentzea sp. NPDC006480. Next base: position 7,133 of record NZ_JBEXPJ010000039.1, on the reverse strand, counting down.
CGGCGGCCGCGCCCGCGATCGTCGTGCCTTCGATGCCGTACTGCTCCGTCAACGAGCGAGCCCTGGCCTCGTGCTTCTCGGTGAACATCAGATCGGCGGCCGCACGACCGCCCTGCAGAAGCCCGGACAGCAGCGCCTCACCGATCTTGCCCGCGCCGAGCACCGCGATCTTCGTCATCGGTCAAGTCTCACACAGTGCTCAAACCGCAGGTGTCAACGCCAGCTGCCTCGCCTGACACACCAGCCGGCCCGCCGAGTCGATCACGGTGGCGTCCTCGTCGAACCACTGCCCGTGCACCGCCTGGCAGGTCACGTGGATGCGCAGCCACCCCGGCGCCGGCCTGGCCCGCAGCAACGCCGTCAGCTGCACCGTCGGCGACCACCCGAACCGGCCGAGGTTGAACGTCACCGGCATCGACAGGTCGCCCGCGAGCAGCGCGAAGTACGGGTCCGGCTGCTCGTCGATCGGCCGGGCCCACAGCTTCAGCGTGAGCGGCCCGTCCGTGCGCCGGTCGAGGAAGCTCGCGGACTCCCGGTCCACCCGCAGGTCGCACAGGTTGCCGACCTTGTAGACGCCGCCGGTCGGGAACGTCGCCAGCTCCACCGCGCTGGGCGGCGGCGCGGCCGGGATCGACGGCAGGTTCGCGTAGTCGGCGCGGTGCTCGGGAATCCGGCCCGTGGTGACGCTGGCCTCGACGCACACCTGGCCGCGTTGCTCCAGCGACACCGCGACGACCGTTGCCGTCCGCCCTGCCTTGCGAATGTCGGTTCTGACCAGCACCGGACCCACTTCGGGCGCGCGGAGGAACTGCGCAGAGACCGCGAGCGGCTCGCCGTCCGCGACCTGGGAGGCCGCGCGCGTCATCACCGCGAGGAGGAAGCCGCCGTGGGGTTTGGGGCCGACGGTCCACTCGGCGGGCAGGGACGCCGTGAAGGTTCCGTCACCGAGCGACCGGACCGCGCTGGACTTGGTGAAGGTCATGAGCGGCTGGCCAGCGACCGCAAGAAGAAAGTCACGTTGGCAGGCCGTTCTGCTAGTCGCCGCATGAGATATCCGTACCACTGCTCGCCGTAGGGGACATAAACCCGAGTGCCCAGACGCCGCTGTTCCTCGGGCCGGATGCCGTAGAGCATCTGGTACTCGAAGTCAGTTTTGTCATACCAGCGCGCCCGCTCGCCGATGATCTCGATCAGCCGCGGGTCGTGCGTGGCGAACATCGGATAACCCTCTCCAGCGAGGAGAACGTTGAGGCACCGCACGTAGTTCAGATCGACCTCGTGGGGGTCCTGGATCGCCACCTCCGGCGGCTCCGCGTAGGCCCCCTTGACCAGGCGAACCCTGCTGCCGGGCCCCGCGAGCTGCTTGCAGTCGTCGAGCGTGCGGTGCAGGTACGTCTGCAGCACCGCGCCCACCCACGGCCAGCTGCGCCGCAGCTCGTGCAGCACCCGCAAGGTCGAGTCCGTGGTGGTGTGGTCCTCCATGTCGAGCGTCACAGTCGTCCCGCACTGCTCGGCCGCGGCACAGATCCGGCTGGCATTCGTCAGGGCGAGGGACTCGTCCAGCGACTGTCCAACTGCGGACAACTTGACGCTCACTTCGGCGTCGTTGGACAGCCCAGCGGCGTGCAGGGCGTCGAGCAGCTCCAGGTACGCCTGGACGGTCTTCTCCGCCTGCGCCTTGTCCTCGGTGTCCTCGCCCAGGTAGTCGAGGGTGACCGGCAGGCCGAGGCCCCGCACGACCTCGACGGCGTCGCGGGTGGTCTCGCCCGCGACGAATCTTTTGACCACATCTCGGCTGATGGGCGCGTTGGCGACGAGGTGGCGGACAGTCTCGTTGCGAGACGCGGCCATGATCAACGCTCGCAGCGGGTTCACACCACGAACCCTAACCCGGACTCACCGCGGCAGTGCCGAACGACCCTTGCCGGAACCGCCCTCGGTGGACCAGTCCAGGTGCAGCCGCGCGAACAGCAACGACTCGGCCAGCATCTCCCGCCGCGCCGCCGGAGTCGCCGCCCGCCGGGTGTTGACCTCCAGCACGACCTGGCCGTCGAACCCGCCGCGCGCCAGCATCTCGCACAGCTCCGCGCACGGCTGGGTGCCGCGCCCCGGCACCATGTGCTCGTCCTTGGGCGCACCGGACCCGTCGGCGAGGTGGATGTGCCGCAGCCCGTCGCCCATCCGCTTGGCCAGCTCCAGCGCGTCCACGTGCGCGGCGGCCGAGTGCGACAGGTCCAGCGTGTAGTTGCGGTGGCCCACGTCGGTCGGGTCGATCGAGGGCTTGAACGCCGTCATCTGCACCGAGCGCCCACGGCCCAACGGCCGGCGCACGGGGAACATGTTCTCCACGGCGATAGCGATGCCGCTCTCGTCTTCGAGTGACGACACCAGGTCAGCGAACCCGTCCGCGTACTTGCGCTGCCACCGGAACGGCGGGTGCAGCACGACGGTCGGGGCGCCCAGGTCCTGAGCGGCCTGCACCGACTTGCGCAGGCGCTCGACCGGGTCCGGCGACCAGACCCGTTGCGAGATCAGCAGACAGGGGGCGTGCACGGCGAGCACCGGCAGGCCCGATCGGGACGACAGGCGGTCGACCGCGCGGATGTCCTGCGACACCGGGTCGGCCCACACCATCAGTTCGACGCCGTCGTAGCCCAGATCGGCGGCGATCTCGAACGCCGCTCCGGCGGGCTGCGGATAGACCGACGCCGTGGAAAGCCCGACCGGGATGCGCGCGGTCAACTCTTCACCAGCAGCATCGCCGCTGGTGAGACGGTCACGATGAGGCCCACGAGCACGGCCAGGACGGTGGTCTGTAGGTCGTCCGCTCGGCGGATCTTGCGAACCAGCAACACCAGGCCCACGGTAACCGCAAGCGCCACGACGAGTGCCGCCGCGGGTGCGGAGCGCCACAGGAAGTTGAAGGCGAGCCACAGGGCCGCGCCGCCGAGCACGCCGACGGCGAGCTGGCCGATCATGATCAGCCATTCCTTGGCGGGCGAGCGGTTCGGCTCCTCCTCCGGCTCCTCCGTGACCTCGTCGGCGTCGTCGAGACCGGCCGGACCCTCGTCTTCGTCCTCTTCGTCGTCGGAGAGGTAGTCGTCGTCCGCGCGGTAGACGGCGTACTCCTGCGAGTCGTCGTCCACGTACGGGCCGGGGTGGGCCGCGGTCGACTCCATCGGCGCCATTGACAGGTCGGTCTTGACGTCGTCCTCGTCATCGCCGAACCAGGCGTCGGGCACGTTGCCCGGCAACGGCTCCGGCAGCTTCGGCGGGGCGGGCGGCACGATCAGCACGGACTCGGTCTCGAGCGCGGCGATCTGGTCCACCGGTGCCTTGGCCGGGATGCGCGGGAGCTGCTCCGTCATCGCCTCACGCGGCGGCGGGCCCTGCGGACCCGGCTTGTGGACCGGCACCGGCATCTGCACCGACGGCGGCACCGGCTTCGGCGGCCGGGTGATGTTCGTGCGCGACGGGGCCGCCGGCGGAGCACCGGCGTCCAGGCGCGAGCTCACGTCGGGGCGCGGCATGTCCGAGCGCGAGGGCGCCTCGGGACGGGCGGCCTCCGGACGAGGCATGTCGGGGCGCGACGGCTGGTCCCTGACCTGGTCGCGAACCTGCGGCACCTGCCGGGTCTGCTCGGCGGCGGCGGCAGGTGGTGCGACGGGTGTCGCGGCAGGCCCGGGTCTGCGCACCTGCGGCGGTTGCGCGGGCGGTGCCACCTGCGGTTTCGGCTGGTAGGCGGTGCGCTCGGCAGCGGGCGGGGGGCCGGCTGGAGGCTTCGCGACGGGAGGGGCGGGAGGTTCGGGAGCCGCGCGACGGCCGGTCGGCGCCTGCTCGTCGTCGCGGATCGCCATCAACCGGCCGCTGTCGGACAGGACCCGCTCGATGATCGTCTGGGGCGCGGTCTCCGGCTGCTGGACGTCGTCCTCGTCGTCAGCCGCCCGGCGGCGTCGCCGACGTGGCGCACTCTCTGCGCTGCCCCCGTACTGGGCGAGCAGCTCAGCGACAGTGCGCTGCGTCTGGTCCGATCCGCTCTCTCGACTCATCAACTCCACCGTGCCCCGTGCTGGCCAGTACGTCCAGTATCGCTCTGGTCCGTCCCATCAGTGTGATCCAGCCGCCTGAGGATGACACCCTCACGGAGTGCCCAGGGGCAAATCTCCAGCTGCGTGAGTGACAGGGCTCGCATCGTCGCCTCCGCGACCAACGCACCCGCGACGAGCTGATGCGCGCGAGACGTGCTCACGCCTTCCAGCTCGGCCAGGTCGTGGGCCGACATCCGGGAAATGAACGCGATCAGCTGCCGCAGGCCCGCGTCGGTGAGCACACGACGTGCCCTGGGCCCGGCAGACGATGGCGCGGCCCCGGTGAGCCGCGCCAGTGTTCGGAAGGTTTTGGAGGTCGCAACCACCCGATCGGGTTCACCCGCGCGTTTCAGCTTCCGCGCGACGGGCGCGAGCTGCTCGGCGAGCCATTCGGTGGTCTCGCGGACCTCCGAACGCCGCGGCGGGTCCTTCTTGAACCGGGTTCGAGTCAACCGGCCCGCGCCCAGCGGGACGGAGAACGCCAGCTCGGGGTTCTCGTCGCGACCGATCGCGAGCTCCAGCGAGCCACCGCCGATGTCGAGGCTGAGCAGCTTGCCGGCGGACCAGCCGTACCAGCGGCGGACCGCGAGGAAGGTGTACTTCGCCTCGTCCTCGCCGGACAGGACCTTGAGCTCGACCCCGGTCTCGGTGCGCACCCGGTCGAGCACCTCCGAGGAGTTGCCCGCCTCGCGCACCGCCGAGGTCGCGAACGCCATCAGGTCGTCGCAGCCGGACTTCTTGGCCGACGCCTTGGCGCCGGCCACCGCGCGGACCAGCTGGTCAGCGCCCGCCTTGGACAGCTGCCCGTTGGGGTCGAGCTGCTCGGCGAGACGCAGGATCGTCTTCTCGGACGTCATCGGAATCGGGTGGGCACCACGATGCGCGTCCACCACCAAGAGGTGGACGGTGTTGGACCCCACGTCGAGAACGCCCAGGCGCACGCCGGGAACGGTACCTGGTCGTGTCCGTCAGGACTCGAACTTGTAACCGAGACCCCTCACGGTCACCAGGTGCCGCGGGGCCGACGGGTCCGGTTCGATCTTCGAGCGAAGCCGCTTGACGTGCACGTCCAGCGTCTTCGTGTCACCGACGTAGTCCGCACCCCACACGCGGTCGATCAGCTGGCCGCGGGTGAGCACCCGGCCGACGTTGCGCAGCAGGTACTCGAGGAGGTCGAACTCCTTGAGCGGCAGGCTGATGTCCTGGCCGCTGACGGTGACGACGTGACGCTCCACGTCCATCCGCACCAGACCGGCCTCCAGGATCTGCGGGAGCAGGTCCTCGGACTCGCCGCCGCGGCGCAGCACCGCGCGGATGCGGGCGATGAGCTCACGGGCCGAGTACGGCTTGGTGACGTAGTCGTCGGCGCCCAGTTCGAGGCCCACGACCTTGTCGATCTCGCTGTCGCGCGCGGTCACCATGATCACGGGGACGGCGGAGCGCTGCCGCAGCTGCTTGCAGACGTCCGTGCCGCTCATGCCGGGGAGCATGAGGTCGAGCAGCACGATGTCTGCACCGTTGCGGTCGAACTCCTCCAGCGCCTCCTGGCCGGTGGCCGCGAGCGCCGCGGTGAACCCTTCCTTGCGCAGCAGGAAGGCGAGCGGATCGGCGAAGGACTCCTCGTCCTCCACGATGAGCACCCTGGTCACAGCTCTCCTCCTGAGTCACCCGCGCCAGTCGGCACGAGAGTCGGGTTGGGCTCGGCCGCCGCGGCCGGCAGCCGCAGCGTGAAGGTGGACCCCGTTCCTGGCAGGCTCCACAGCTTCACCTCACCGCCGTGGTTGGCGGCGACGTGCTTGACGATCGCGAGCCCGAGACCGGTGCCTCCGGTCGCGCGCGATCGAGCCTTGTCCACGCGGTAGAACCGCTCGAAGACCCGTCCCTGCTGGTCTTCCGCGATGCCGATGCCGCGGTCGGTGACGGCGATCTCGACGTGCCCGTCGACCAGCCGGCGGCTGACGCTCACCGGGCTTCCCGGCGGCGAGTACGCGACGGCGTTGTCCAGCAGGTTCGTGAGTGCCGTGACCAGCAACGAGCGGTCGCCCGGCACGACGAAGCCGCTCGGCTCGTCGGTGGTGATCGAGATGTTGACCGACTCGGCGGCGAGCTTGGACCGCGAGAGCGCCTCGTTGATCACGACGTCGATCTCGGTGTCGGACAGCTCCGGCAGCTTCTCCGCGCCCTGCAGGCGGGACAGCGCGATCAGCTCGGTGACGAGCACGCCGAGGCGGGTCGCCTCCTGCATGATCTTCGCGCTGAACCGGCGGACCTCGTCCTGGTCGTCGCTCGCGTCCAGCACGGCCTCCGCGAGCAGGGCGAGGGCACCGACCGGGGTCTTGAGCTCGTGGCTGACGTTGGCCACGAAGTCGCGGCGCGTCTTCTCCAGTCGCACGGCCTCGGACTCGTCGCTCGCGTCCACGACCGTGAAGCCCTCGGTGAGCAGCCGGACCTCGGCGTGCACCGCGGCGGGCTGGCGGCCCTTGGAGCCCTCCGGCGGCGAGATGTCGACGTAGACGACCTCGTTGCTGTTGCGGACGGCCTCCGCGGCCTTGCGCGCGCGGTCGTCGACGCGGTTGTTGCGGACGACCCCGAGCTCTTCGGCTCTCGGGTTGTGGAGCACGACGTCACCGAAGTGGTTCAGCACCACGATGCCGTCGTGGGAGTCCTGGACGATCCGCTGCATCAGGTCGGCGACCGTCAGGCCCTCCGGGGCCTTCGGTGTCCGAGGAGCGGTGAACCGGCCGATGAGGAAACCGGCGAGCACGCCGATGAGCGCGACGCCGATCGACACAGCGAGGTAACCCGTTGTGGTCACGGGCGAATGGTAAGCATCTTTCCGGTGTCCTGGCCTAGTGCGGAAGCGTGAACCGTGATACCCGCGACACCTCAATGGACGGTTGTTCCGTCCCTGGTCAGCCCGCGTTCACCCAACCGTGACGAGAAAGCCTGTTTCGGAAAGTCACGCGGGGGCCCCGCCGTCGCGCTTGATGGTGACTTTCGCGGAGCCGCCGGTGAGATCGACGGACGCGGGGGAGACCGACCAGC